>DATCFQ010000362.1:0-8829 GCA_036509495.1 Caulobacteraceae bacterium | reverse complement strand
CGCGCCGCTATGCCCCCGCATCCGGCAGGCCATCCTGCTCGACGGCGACGAACCCGCGCCGGCTGGCCTGGGCGACCGCGACGTCCAGGTCTGGACCTTCGAGGCCCTGCTGCAGGCCCATGGCGCGCCGGCGGCCTGGGGAGATTTCGACGAGGAGACCCCCGCAGGGCTCTGCTACACCTCCGGCACCACCGGCCGGCCGAAGGGGGTGCTCTACACCCACCGGTCCAACTATCTGCACACCCTGCGCGCCCTGCAGGCCGACGCCATCGGTCTCACCGGAAGCGACGCGCTGCTGGTCGCCGTGCCCATGTTCCACGCCAATGGTTGGGGCCTGCCGTTCGCGGCGCCGGCGGTCGGGACCAAGCTGGTCTTGCCGGGGCGCCATACCGATGGCGCCAGTCTGACCCGGCTGATGCAGGACGAGGGCGTGACCGTCGCGGCCGGGGTCCAGACCGTGTGGCTGGGCGTGGCCGACCATCTCGACACCGTCGGCGGCCAGCTGCCCGATCTGAAACGGGTGATCATCGGCGGCTCGAGCTGCCCGGATTCGCTGATCCGGCGCCTGGAAGAGCGGCTGGGCGCGCGGGTGCAGACCAGCTGGGGCATGACCGAACTGTCGCCTCTGGGCGCCATCGCGGCGCCCGACGCGCCGGTCTCGGCGACCCGGGGTTCCGGCCGCCCGCCGATGGGTCTGGACCTCAAGCTGACTGATGCCGAGGGAGTCACCCTGCCTCGCCAGCGTGGCGTCGTCGGCCACCTGAAGGTCAAGGGGGCCAGCGTGGTCGATCGCTATTTCAACGCCGAGTCTGACGCCCTCGACGCCGAGGGCTTTTTCGACACCGGCGATCTGGCCAGCATCGACGAGGCGGGCGACCTGACCATCTGCGGGCGCTCCAAGGACCTGATCAAGTCCGGCGGCGAATGGATCAACCCCGCAGAGATCGAGGAGATCGTCGGCCGCCATCCGGCGGTGGGGCAGGTGGCGGTCATCGGGCGCCCGGATCCGAAATGGGGCGAGCGTCCGGTTCTGATCGTGGAGCCGCGGCAGGGACAGTCCCTGGACGCCCCAGGCCTGCTGGACGTCCTTCGCGGCGAGGTTCCCGATTGGTGGCTGCCCGATCAGGTGGTGCAGATCGTCGTCATGCCCCTGGCCGCAACGGGAAAGATTGACAAGAACCGGCTGCGTGCCGACTACGCCAGCGGGGAAGTCGCCGACGGACGGTCCAGCGCCTGATGGGTCTAGCCGAACCGGACTTCCGCACTGGCGAAGGGGTTTGGCTTGATGCCCGAGGGTTCGAAGCCGCAGCGGGTCCGCCGCAGCAAGGCGGAGCAGCGCGCCGAGACGCTCGAGCAGATCCTCGACGCCGCCGAATACCTGTTTTCAAAGAACGGTCTGCATGGCGTCACCCTGCGCGACGTAGCCCAGCGCGTCGGGGTCCATACGACGCTTCTGCACTATTATTTCGAGGACAAGCGGAGCCTGTTCGAAGCGGTGTTCGCGCGCCGGGCCAGCGTCACCAGCAGTCGCCGGATGGAGGCGCTGGAGCGCTACGAGGCCGAGGCGGGCGGCGCCCCGACAGTCGAAGGCGCCCTGCACGCCTTCCTCGACACCGACCTCGATCTCTATCTCGAAGGCGGCGAGCCCTGGATGAACTATGCCGCTTTCTGCGCGCGGGTCAGCAACACGCCCGAGGGCGCCGCTCTGATGGACGTGCACTTCGATCCGGTGGTGTTGAAGCTGGTCGCCATCCTCAAGCGAGCCCTGTCGGCGACCCCCGAGGAGGACATCTTCTGGGGTTACCACTTCGTCACCGGCTCCTTGATGAACACCCTCGCCCGCACCGGCCGGATCGACCGCCTGTCCGGGGGCCTGTGCAAGTCCGACGACTTCACGGCGGTGAAGCAACGGATGGCCAGATTCATGGCCGCCGGCTTCCTGACCTTCCTCCGCGACCGCTGAGCGGAACGAAGATGTTCATCCTGACGTGAGTGAGCGTTGACGGCGCGGACCTAAGGACGGCATCCTACCTCGCACGCCGGCGTCAGACTGGCCGCAAGGGAGCGAAGGGTGCGCAATCAAGCAACTGGCGGCTCTTTGGCGGGCGGATCCGCCCGCGTAGGCGCCGGGGCCTGGATCGCCCTGGGCATGCTGTGCCTAGTCTATGTGCTCAACTTCCTGGATCGCCAGCTCTTGTCGATCCTGGCCAAGCCGATCCAGGACACGCTGCACGTCACCGACAGCCAGCTGGGGCGTATCGGCGGGCTCTACTTTGCCCTGTTCTATTGCCTGATCTCTATCCCGGTGGGTTGGCTGGCCGACAAGTCCAATCGCGTGCATGTGCTTTCGGTCGCCTGTGGACTTTGGAGCCTGGCGACCATGGCCTGCGGGATATCGGCCAACTATCCGCAGCTCGTGGCCTCCCGCATGGCTGTGGGCGTGGGCGAGGCCGGCGGCGTGCCGCCCTCATACGCCATCATCACCGACTATTTCCCACCCGGCCGAAGGGCCACCGCGCTCAGCCTCTACAATCTGGGACCGCCGATCGGCCAGGCGCTGGGAGTCGCCTTCGGCGCCTCGATCGCGGCGGCGTACAGCTGGCGGTTGGCCTTCGTGGTCCTGGGCGGCGCTGGCCTCGTGGCGGCCCTGAGCGTTCTGGCGTTCGTGCGCGAGCCGCAGCGCGGCGGGCTGGACGCCCCCGCGGCGAAGATGGGCGAAGCCAAGGCAAGCTTCGCCTCGACGTTCCGGATGTTCGTTTCCAGCCCCTCGCTGGTGCTGGTCTCGCTGGCCTGCGGCGCCACCCAGATCGTCACCTATGGCGCGGGCAACTTCACGACCCTCTACCTGATGCGCGAGCGGGGCATGACGCTGCAGCAGGTGGCCGTCTGGGTCGCCCTGCTCACCGGCGTCTGCATGGGCGGCGGGATCTTCATCTCTGGGCGGGTGCTCGATCGCTTCGTGCACCGCTTCAGGCCAGCCTATGCGGTGATCCCTGCCCTGTCCCTCACCGCCGCCGCGCCGCTGTTCCTGGGCTTCGTCTATGCGCCGACATGGCCGACGGCGCTGCTCTTTCTCGCCGGTCCGACGGCGCTGAACTACTTCTATCTGTCCTCTGCCGTGGCCTTCGTACACGACGAGGTGCGGCCGGACCAGCGGGTGCTGTCGGGCGCGCTGCTACTCTTGGTCATGAACCTGATCGGCATGGGTGTGGGGCCGACCTTCGTGGGCTGGGCCAGCGATCAGTTCCGGGCGGCCCATCCGCACAGTTCTCTGCAGCTCGCCTTCCTCTGCCTGCTGCCGGTCTACGTTCTGGCGATCCTGCTGTTTCTGATCTTGGCCCGCGTGCTGAAGGGCGCGCGAATGGGAGTGAAGAGCTGATGCCTCTCCATCGCGCCCTGTTGTTCTGCGCGACCGCAGCGCTGCTTGCGGTGACCTTGCCGGCGCACGCGGAGAGCGGCCCGATCGTGAACGCCCCGGTCGGGACCGCCGAGGGTCAGGCCCAGGACGGGCTGCTGGTGTTCAAGGGACTGCCCTACGCCCAGGCGCCGGCCGGCGCGGTCCGATGGAAGCCGCCCCGGCCGCTGCTGAAGTGGCAGGGCGTGCGCAAGGCGACCGAGTTCGGGCCTGCCTGCTTCCAGCCGCCGACCCCCGCCAACAACCTCTATTCCGACGATCCGGGGCCGATGAGCGAGGATTGCCTGTCGCTCAACATCTGGACCCCCAGGCACGCGGCCAAGGCGCCGGTGTTCGTCTGGATCCACGGCGGCGCGCTCAACATCGGCGCCAGTCGCCTGTCCATCTATGACGGCTCCAGGCTCGCCCAGCGGGGCGTGGTCGTGGTCTCGATCAACTACCGCATGGGGGTCCTGGGCTGGCTGGCCCACCCAGCGCTCAGCGCCGAATCCCCGGACGGGATCTCCGGCAACTATGGGCTGCTCGACCAGATCGAGGCCTTGCGCTGGGTGAAGCGCAACATCGCGGCCTTCGGCGGCGATCCGTCCAACGTCACCATCGCCGGCGAATCCGCGGGCGGTCTCAGCGTCATGTACCTGATGGTCGCGCCGGCCGCGCGCGGGCTGTTCCACAAGGCGATCACCGAGAGCGCCTATATGATCTCCACGCCCACGCTGAAACAGGATCGCTTCGGCCATCCGTCGGCGGAGTCGGCGGGCGTCGACATCATGAAAAAGCTCGGCGCGGCCGACATCGGCCAGCTGCGCGCCATGGATCCGGGCAAGCTGACCAACGCCGCGGCGGGTGGGGGCTTCGCGCCCTTCGGCGCCGTGGACGGCAAGGTGCTGCCCAGCCAGATCGTGGAAGCCTTCGATCGCGGGAAACAGGCGCGCGTGCCGCTGCTGGCCGGCTTCAACAGCGGCGAGATCCGCTCGCTGCGGTCGCTGGCGCCGCCGGTTCCCGCAAGCGCCTCCGCCTATGAGAGCGTCATCCGAGGCCGCTATGGGGACCTGGCCGACGCCTTCCTGAAGCAGTATCCGAGCTCCAATCTCGAAGAGAGCATCCTGGCCACGACGCGCGACGCCCTCTACGGCTGGACGGCCGAGAGGCTGGCGATCAAGCAGACCGCCCTGGGCGCGCCGGCCTATCTGTACTTCTTCGATCACGGCTATCCGGCCATGGACGACGCGGGCCTGCACGGCTTCCATGCCAGCGAACTGCCGTTCGTCTTCGGAACCATGGATCGCCTTTCGCCCAATTGGCCCAAGCCGCCCGCGACCCACCAGGAAGCGGCGCTGTCGGACGCGATGATCGGCTACTGGACCAGTTTCGCGCGCACCGGTGAGCCGCGGGCGGCGGGCGCGCCGGACTGGCGCGCCTATGGGTCCGAGGGCGCCTACATGGCCTTCCGGGCGACGCCGCAGATGTCCGAGGCGCTGCTGCCCGGCATGTATCCCCTGGTGGAGCAGGTCGTCTGCCGCCGCCGCGCCGCTGGGAGCCAGCAGTGGAACTGGAACGTCGGCCTGGCCTCGCCGCCGACACCGCCGCCGACGCCGACCTGTCCCTGATCGGGGGCTCGCCGCGGCACCGCTTGCGGCCGAGGGCCGGGGCTGGGCATGCTGGAGCATGCGCAAGCTCCTCTCCATCCTCGCTCTCGGTGCGGCTCTGCTGACCGCCCTTCCGGCCTTGGCCTGGGAAGCGCAACCCTCCAGCGGAGGCGGCTATGCGGCCAGGCTGGCGGCCAGCGCGGCGGTGAAGACCGCGGGCGGCGGATCGGCCAAGCCGGTGCTCTCGGTGGTCTGCGGCGCCGGGGGGCTGCTGGTGACCCTGTCCTGGCCGGACGACATTCCGCTGAAGCCGAACCAGCACTTCGTCTCGGTGGCGTGGAGCCTGGACGGCAAGGCCAGCGTCTCATCCATGCTGGCGAGCGCGGGCTCGGTCGGCTTCGGCGGATCGGAGGCCAAGGAGTGGCTGCGCGAACTGGTGACCGCCAGGCGGCTCGAGGTACATGTGCCCGATGCGCGCGGCGGTCAGGCGGCCAGCTTCGACCTCACGGGCGCGGCGGCGGTCCAGGCCGGTATCGCGCGGTCCACCTGCGCCTGAGCGGAGGCTAGGCCTCCCCCTTCAGCCCGGAATTCTGGTGGAACAGCTGCAGAGTCCGCAGCCGCGCCAGGCGCGCGGAATCCGGGTCGTGGATAGACGGCGGCCGGTCGGGCGAGAAGAAGCCGTGGTCGGCGTCGTAGAGGTGGATCGGCACGTCCGGATGGGCGGCTTCGATCTTGGCCCAATGCTCGGGCGGGATGTGCTGGTCCTTGCGGCCGAAGTGCAGGATCACCGGACACTTGGGCTCCAACGCCAATCCGTCCGTGGCGATGGCGCTGCCATAAAAGGCCGATGCCGCCGAGAGGCCGGTGCACCGGGCCGCCGCAAGCCAGGCCATCGATCCGCCATAGCAGAAGCCGGTGATGAAGACTGGCGGCTTGAGGGCGTCGACGCAGGCCTGGATATCGCCGACCGCATGGGCGAAGGACGCCTGGGCATAGCCGATCAGTTTCTGGAAGTCGGCCTCCGGGATCGCCACGTCGAGGCCCCGCTCGGAGCGGTCGAACATCGAGGGCGCGATCACCTCATAGCCGTCCTGGGCGAAGCTGTCGGCGATCTGCTTGATGCCGGCGGTGACCCCGAAGATCTCCTGCACCACGATCAGGCCGCCGCGGCGGGCGTCGCCGGGATCGGCGTGATAGGCGTCGAACTCGAACCCGTCCGACTGGCTCTTCAGCTTGATCATCTCGCCCATGGCGCGGTCCTTCATGTCGTTCGTCTGGCCCGCCCGGTCCTACACGACCGCCGGCGCCGCCGGAAAGCAGGGATTGGCCCGTGAGCCGGTGGATCGGGCGTCCAGGATGTGCTCTGCCGGCGAAACGGAAAGAGCCAGGAGATCAGGAACAGATGCAACGGCAGGAACTGGGTCGCTCGGGGCTCGAGGTCGCGCCCTGGGCGCTGGGCGGCAATGTGTTCGGATGGACGGCGGACGAGGCGACCAGTTTTCGGCTGCTCGACGCCTTCGTCGACCTCGGCTTCAACCTGATCGACACCGCCGACGTCTATTCCTTCTGGATCCCGGGCCACGTCGGAGGCGAGTCGGAAACCGTGATCGGGCGCTGGCTGGCCCAGGGCGGCGCCAAAGAACGCGCGTCACGCCGGGACAAGGTGGTGATCGCCACCAAGCTCGGCATGGAGATGCCCGGCGACGGCAAGGGCCTCTCCCGAGCCTATATGCAGGGCGCCGTCGAACGCTCGCTGAAGCGGCTGCGGACCGACCACATCGACCTCTACCAATCCCACCTCGACGACGGGTCGACTCCGCTCGAGGAGACCCTGTCGGCCTTCGGCGAGCTGATCGCCGCCGGCAAGGTGCGCGTCATCGGCGCCTCGAACTATTCAGCGCCCCGCCTGGCCGAGGCCCTGGAGCTGGCCCGGGACAAGGGCCTGCCGCGCTATGAGACCCTGCAGCCCTGGTACAATCTGCACGACCGCGACCAGTTCGAGGGCCCTCTGCAGGACCTCGCCCGCGCCGAAGGCCTGGGCGTCATCCCCTTCTACGGCCTCGCGGCCGGCTTCCTCACCGGCAAGTACCGCTCCAAGGCCGACGTGGAGGGCAGCCAGCGCGCCTATCGCGTGGCGGAGATGATCACCCCGCGCGGCATGCGGATCCTGGACGCGCTCGACGGCCTGGGCGCCAGCACCGGCGCCACCCCGGCCCAGCTCTCCCTGGCCTGGCTGCGCGCCAAGGGCTGCGTCCCGATCGCCAGCGCCACGAGCCTGGATCAACTGAAGGAACTCGCCGCCTCGACGGAGGTCCGGTTGGACGCCGGGGCCGTGGCCGCCCTGGACGACGCGAGTCGGACCGATCCCGGCGAGGCGCCCGAGCGCGGGAGAATGCCGGGGGCGGCCGCGTCGACCTAGGGGGCAGGATCTGAAGGCGGGCGTGGGGGCTGGACGTCAGCTTTCAGGCGGAGATCGAAGGGGAAGGATCGATCCCTAGCGGACCAGGGTCGGAGGTGGTCGGTCGATCTGGACGGAGCGCAGCACCCGCCGGAATGTGACGAGGTCGTCCTTCAGTTTCGCCGGCGTGGTCGTCAACTCGGCTTCGTAGTCGATAGCTGCGTCCCCCGGCTGGCTGTGGTCGGCGGCGTCTTCCACGTCAACCTGCGTGACGACCGTGATCAGTATGGTCCCTTCGGGTTCGGGTAGGTTCTCTCGGCAAGTGGCGCTGATGCGCCCGTCGAAGCTAAGGCCGAGCTTCGCCCCCGCGCTGACCTCCGGCTTTGCGCAGCCGGTGGCCTCCTCGGGCTTGGTGAGGAATGATCCATTGGCGACAACGATTATCGCCCTGTTCGTCCGTGGCTTCGAGCATGTTCCCGCCAACGACGCACCCCAGCCGTGGGCCTGATGCCACGATCCGTTGACACAGACGTCGAGGCTCTTCGGGAACGCCAAGGAGAAGCCCCATTCCCGACTGGTCCGCTGATGTCCGGCCGCAGACGCTGCCGAAGCGGCCGCCCAGACCACCATCGTGAGCAAGACAAGTCGGCCCATGGCGTGACGATGATTGGAACGCTCGCCTTCGTCAAAGGCGCGCTTTCGACCGTCCTCGGAACGTCTGCTTCAGGGGTCGTGTCGCAGAGCGCAACCGCAAACCGAAGGGCGGCCGGCGCGAGTTTCGATCCGCCTAGGTGTTGAACCGGAAGTGCATGACGTCGCCGTCCTTGACGACGTACTCCTTGCCTTCCAGCCGCATCTTGCCGGCGTCGCGGGCGCCGGCCTCGCCGTTCAGGCGGACGTAGTCGTCGTAGGCGATGGTCTCGGCGCGGATGAAGCCCTTCTCGAAGTCGGTGTGGATCACGCCCGCGGCCTGGGGCGCGGTGGCGCCGGCCTGGATGGTCCAGGCGCGGGATTCCTTGGGGCCGGCGGTGAAATAGGTCTGCAGGCCGAGCAGGGCATAGGCGTCGTGGATCAGCCGGTTGAGGCCCGGCTCCTCCAGCCCGATGGCCTCCAGGAACTCGGCGCGCTCACCCGATTGCAACAGGGCGATCTCGGACTCGATCTTGGCGGAGATCACCACGGCCTTGGCCCCGTCCTTGGCCGCGCGCTCGGCGACCTTGGCGGAAAGCTCGTTACCCTCGCCGGCCGCGCCTTCATCGACGTTGCAGACATAGAGCGCCGGCTTGGAGGTCAGCAGCTGCAGCATCCGCCAGGCCTTTTCGTCGTCCTTGGGGACCTCGGCCATGCGCGCCGAGCGGCCGGCGTTCAGCTGCTCCAGCGCCAGGTTCACCAGGGAAAGGGTCTTGGCCGACTCCTTGTCGCCGCCACGG
>DATCFQ010000361.1:0-2089 GCA_036509495.1 Caulobacteraceae bacterium | reverse complement strand
TGGGGCTGTCGAATAGACCAAAATGACCCGCACTCTCGCCGCCGACATCAAGGTCTTAATCCCCTTCATTGCGGGGCTGTCGAATAGACGCGTCGCCGAGCGCATGGACGCCGCGTCCCGCGGTCTTAATCCCCTTCATTGCGGGGCTGTCGAATAGACTTGGGCTCGCCGTCAAGTGGGCGCGAGATACCAGGTCTTAATCCCCTTCATTGCGGGGCTGTCGAATAGACGCGACACATGATCGACCAAGCGCGGTTTTCGGCGTCTTAATAGACCTGGCCTGGGGATTTTGGACAACGGGATAAGTGGAGTTTCTGCCTGACTGCGGCGATCATGCCGCTGAACAGGAGAGACCATGACCAGACGAACGCGCCGGAACCACACGCCGGCCTTCAAGGCGAAGGTGGCGCTGGCGGCCATCAAGGGTGACAGGACGATGTCGGAACTGGCGACGCACTTTGATGTGCACGCCAACCAGATCGCGACCTGGAAGGCGCAGCTGCTGGACGGGGCGGCCGGCGTGTTCGGCTCGGGCGCGGCGTCGCCAGAGGCGGGGTCGGTGGATCTGACGGCGCTGCACGCCAAGATCGGGCAGCTGGCGCTGGAGAATGATTTTTTGGCCGGCGCGCTCACCAAGGCCGGCATGCTGAGCGCAAGGCGATGATCGACCGTTCGCACGAGCTGCCGCTGACCCGCCAGGCCCAGGTTCTGGGGCTCAGCCGGAGCAGCCTGTACTACCAGCCCCGCCCGGTATCGGCCGCCGATCTGGCGATCATGCGCCGGATCGACGAGCTGCATCTGGACTATCCGTTCGCTGGCAGCCGGATGCTGCGAGACCTGCTGCGTGGCGAGGGCGTGGCGATCGGCCGGGCCCACGTCATCACGCTGATGAAGCGGATGGCGATCGAGGCGATCTGGCGGCGGCCGAACACCTCCAAGCCCACGCCCGGGCACAAGATCCATCCCTACCTGCTGCGCGGCGTCGCGGTCGACCGGCCGAACCAGGTCTGGGCGATGGACATAACCTACATCCCCATGAAGCGCGGCTTCGTCTATCTTGCCGCGGTGATCGACTGGTTCAGCCGCCGGGTTCTCAGCTGGCGGGTGTCGATCGGCATGGAGGTCGATTTCTGCCTCGAGGCCGTCGAGGAGGCCCTGGCCCGGCACGGAGCGCCGGAGATCTTCAACACCGACCAGGGCAGCCAGTTCACTTCGCGTCCCTTCACCGGCCTCCTGGCCGACAACGCCATCGCCATCAGCATGGACGGCAAGGGCGCCTGGCGGGACAACGTCTTCGTCGAGCGGCTCTGGCGCTCGGTCAAGTACGAGGAGGTCTATCTCAAGGCCTACGACAGCGTCGCCGAGGCCCGCGCCTCGCTGGGCCGCTATCTGGAGTTCTACAACCGCAAGCGGCCCCATTCGAGCCTTGCCGCCCGCACGCCCGATCAGGCCTATTTCGATCGCCCGCCCATGGCGCAGGCGGCATGAGTTTTTCGCCGCCGCGGTTGTCTCCTCACTCCGGTCGGGCTACGCCCTCCCTGCGTTCAAAGACAACCGCGGCGAAACACAACCGGCAGCGATTCCACTTACCCGACGCCAATCTCTGTCCAGACGATCCCGGCCACCGCTAGTCGCCCGCTTTGAATGTGTTTCCGATCATATATTTGATGCCACCAGACACCGAACCTGCATGGGAATATATTGAGGTCTTGCGGACGCAGCAAGCTCCCGCGATCATTGGCCGTGCCATATTTCCAAACGCAAAAACTATAATGACAATGTCTAAGAATATTGGGGGAAGGATGGTAATAGCTAAAAGACACCTTCCAGCTTCCTACAAATTTAGTCCGTATATTGTGGGTTATGTGGTTTACACGAATCCCTTCGATGGTGCGGTTCACAAAACCGGGTTTTGTATCTGGGCGCAGTTCGATCCTTCCGTAATCTTTGATCCGAACTCTCTCGCCGAGATCATAGTTCCCCCGGATAAGGTGCGCCCCATCACCGTCGGCAACGGCTGGTATGCCGGCTAGGAGCCTGTCTGGATAATCGTTTGCCGGCCCGATGAGTGGAACTGGTGGGGGGCGGG
>DATCFQ010000360.1:0-5251 GCA_036509495.1 Caulobacteraceae bacterium | reverse complement strand
TCTTCAGCGCCACGATCTCGTTATCCACAGTCGAGGCCCGCAGGACGGCGATCACCTGGCCGACCCGCTTCTCGAGGCCCTTGGCCAGCTGGCGCTCGACCGGCGACACCTCGTCGGGGCCGAGCAGTGACGTCTGGGTCGCCTCGGTCTTCAGCACCGCGGCCGTCGAACGCAGCTGGGCGTAGGTCGAGCACTCGCCGCGCTTGATCGCCCTGAACAGCCGGTCCTGGTCGGCCGGGTCCAGCTGCGCCATCTCGTAAGCCTGGCTCGTGCCCAGGTGGCCGCCCCGGAACAGCGTTTGGTACTCCGGACGCAGGCGCAGCAGGCAGGTCCGCTCGGTGACCCGCCAGACCTGCTGCAGGCCGGTCTGGGTGGCGATCTCCTGCTCGGTCATGCCGGCGTCGATGCACAGCTGGAAGGCGGCGCCCTCTTCGAGCGGGTGCACGTTCTTGCGCATCCGGTTCTCGACGATGGCGTCGATCAGCACCTCGACGTCCGACTGGTTCTCGGCGATCACCGCCTCGACTTCGGTGGCGCCGTTCAGCTGCAGCGCCCGCCAGCGGCACTCGCCGGCGACGATCATGTAGCGCTTGCCCCGGGGGGTGACGCGGATCGGCTGCAGCTGGCCGCGCTCGCGTAGCGACACCGCCAGATCCTCGAGCTGCGCCTGGTCGAATTGCTGGCGCGGCTGATCCGGATTCGGGAACACCGCGTCGATCGGCAGGATCATCGAGGCCATCAGACCTCTCCCTCGACGGGGACCGCGTGGGGCATGAAGTGCGTCATCCCGCGGATCCAGCTCTCCATGCGGGTGCCGCCGTTCGTGAAGCGCCACTCGTGCCGCTGGGTCCAGCCGAACTGATCGGCCCGTTGCCAGATGCGGTAGGCGGCCATCCCGCTCTCAGCCCATTCGGGCTTGGCGCTGACGTCGACCCAGGGGGTGACGCGGATTTCGGTCGGGGCTGGGTGGGCCATGGTTTCTCTCCTCGATTGAGGCCGCGCCGTAGCGCTGGGGGGAAGTGCCAAATAGATGATAGCATTTAGCACCGCCGATGCACCAAAAAAGCGAGGGCGCTTGCCTTCGGATGCGGACGGCGCAGTCTCCGCTTCGCGCCGCTGAAGGCGTGAATTGATGGGGGACTATCCCATGAAGAAGCTCGTCACCCTGGCCGCCGCAGCGGCCCTTTGCCTGTCGGCGTCCGCCGCTCTGGCCCAAGGCCCCGGCGGAGCCGACAATCCTCCGGGCTATCCGCCCGCGTCCGGCTGTTCGATCACGGTCAACGCGCCGGCGGACACCCACTACGGGAACCTGCGCCCGTTCCTGGGGCCCGACCCGGTGCCGGTGCCGCACGATCCGCACTGCCCCGGCTGATGCCGGGCTGATCGGGTGAGGGGCGCCGCTGGTCATGCCGGCGGCGCCTCTTGCCTAAGGGACCAGACGCCTTTGGCCCGGCGTTCGAACGGCCCCAGCTGAAGCACCTGGCGGATCTTCGCCCGGACGTGCCGATTGGTCTTCGCCTTCGGATGGCGGGCCAGGGCCCGATACAGCTCCGACACCGACACCGGGCCGCGATGCTCCGACAGATAGGCGGCCACCGCCTCGCGCCATGTCGACGGCGCGGCTTGCACCAGGATGAACCTGGCGAAGCGCAGCGGGGTCAGGGCCCCCCGCAGGTCCGAGGCGGCCAGCCTCTCCAGATCATCCTGCCCATAGGCGCACAGGACGGACGGCGCACCGGCGTTGGCGCCGGCGCGGCGGCCATCGGGCAGGTGGAAGTTCAGGCGCCCGGCCAGGAACAGCAGCCCGGTGGCGCGCTCCCAGACGAAGCGGTGGAAAGCCTCGGTCTCGGTGCGGGCGAAGATCAGCGCCGTGCCCCGGCCGTGCTCCGCCAGACGCCCGAGCCAGCGGGCGATCTCCTCGGTGGTGTAGGGCGGATTCAGCCAGACCCGGCCGAACCACTCGGCGGCGAGGCCGTTGGTCGGCAGGCTGTAGCCCTGGCGGGCGGTCGGCCAGCCCGGGTGGGCGCAGGGATCGAGGTCGAAGCTCTCGGCGCCGCCGAGCGCCTGGATGATGCCCGGCGGGGTCAGCCAGGTCGTGGTGATCGGCCGCGAGCCCTGGTGGGCGCCCATGCCGGCCTTCTGCTCGTGTCCGAACAGGTCCATCACGCCGCCTCCTCGCGATCGTCTTCCAGCTCGTCGTCTTCCAGGTCGATCTCGGCGGCGTCCAGCTGGTCGAGCAGTTCGATGCCGGTGGCCACCACGTACTCGAGCCAGGCCCGGTAGGAGGCGCGTTGCGCGGCGCCCATCAGATGAGGCCCTGCGCCTTGAAGCTGACGACGCCCTCGGCGCCGACCACCACATGGTCGTGAACCGCCATGTTCAGCGTGCGCAGCGCCGAGATCACCTGGCGCGTCATGTCGATGTCGGGCTGGCTGGGCGTCGGGTCGCCTGACGGGTGGTTGTGGATCAGGATCACGTTCTGGGCGCCGAGCTCGAGCGCCCGCCTGGCGATCATGCGCGGATAGACCGGGGCGTGGTTGACCGTCCCGCGGTTCATCACCTCGTCGGCCATGACGCGGTTCTTGGTGTCGAGGAAGATCACCCGGAACTGCTCGTGCAGCTCCTCGGCCAGGGCCAGCCTGAGGTAGGCCAGCAGCGAGCTCCAGCTGGTCACCACCGGCCGGCGCGTCTTGGCGAGGTGGGCCTCGAACGCGCGGACGGCGTAGTCGACCACGAAGGCGACCTCGGCCTCGCTGAGCTGTGTGGGGTCCGCCGCCGGGCGCTTGCCTGGGGCCGCGACGTCTCCGAAGAGATCGGCTGTTTGGGACATGGTCTGTCTCCCTTTTGGGGTCGCGCCGAAGCGCTTGGGTGGACTTAGATGATAGCAGATAAGCCCTCGGATGCACGCAATTTGCGGGTTAACACATCCGTTAAATCGGGGTCTTCAGCCACAGAATGCGGGCCCGGTAGCCCCAGCCGATGCGCCAGCCGTGGATCTCTCGAGCGCGGCCGGTCCACTGCCGGCCGGGCGCCGGGTGCATGCACCAGATCGCATGGATCGGCGACCACCAGGTCCACGGCCAGTCGACGAGCGCCTGGTAGCCGACCCACCAAGACCGGCTGTGCAGATAGAGGAGGTCGCCCTCGCGCACCAGCCCGGGGCAGAGTCCCCACCAGATCTGGACGCCGTAGCCGTCGACCATCGGCAGGTAACCGATGACGATCACCGCCAGCGCCCGCCGGCACCGGACCGCGTAGTCCGCCCGATCGACCGTCACCACGTCGCCTTCGCCGAGCCGTAGCTCCATCGCCTAATCCCCCAGCCAGTCCTTCGGCACGTAGCCGTCGAGGAACGCCTCGACCGCGACCTGCGTAGGGCCACCCAGCTCCTCGTCGGGCTTCTCTTCGAGGTTGTGCACCCGCTGGCCGGACAGCCGCCGGTCGCCCTTCAGGCGCAGCGCCAGGGCCATCTGGTACGTAGTCCAGCCCAGCTGCTTCCTCGCGGTCTTCAGGTCCGCGCCTGTCACGACCCTCATGTGTCGATCCCCAGCATCTTCCGTGCCCACGGCAGGTAGCCCACCCCGTCGTTCGTCCAGCCGAACGCCTTGCAGGTCCGGGCGAGCTCGTCGGCGGTGATGTTCAGCTCGCCCATCTTGGCGCCCATGTAGGCGTCGTAAACGCGCTGCAGCTCCGACAACGCCGAGGGGGCGAGCTCACTCATGGCGCCCATCGTAGCGCCGTCGTAGCTGCTCTCAAGCCCGCTGGTCACCGGGCCCTTTTCTCGACCGCCCGCCACGCCTTCTCCGCGTCGGCGTCGGTCGCCTCGATCAGCCACTTGACCGGGTTCTGGCAGAACTTGCCCCAGTCCATGTCGTTGAGCTTCAGGTCGACGTCGTAGAGGTCCGCCCGATCGACGAAGCGCAGGCTCTTGTAGGCGTCCAGGAACACCCGGACCGTGGGCAGCTTGCCATCCAGCCTCGCCAGCATGGCTTTGAGGTCCGCCAGCTGCGTCACCTCGATGCCCTGGTAGTCAGGGATCCCGCCGCGGTGTGCGGCGTCGATTGCCGCCTGTAGGTCTGCGGCCCACTGGTCGAGCCGTTGTCGGGTGGTGCTCATGTTCTTCTCCTTAAAAGCTGTTCGACATAGGCGGCCTTCGTTCGCCACATCGCCTGGCAGGCGTCGCAGCCGACCGCGCTGTAGTCGCTGTGCTGCGGCCGGTAGCCGTGGAAGGACGAGCTGTTCGTGCGGTAGGCCCAGACGGTCCAGGCCCGCCGATTGAGCGGCGTGGTCGACTCCGGACACCGGCAGACCGCGCCGCTGCTCATAGCCGGATCCTCGTGACGAGGTTCGTCTCGCGGTCGACGACGTCCACGTGGTCGTAGTGGTGGAGCAGGCTGTTGGCGCGGAGGCAGAAGATCTCGGTCTCAACCGCGCCCTGGCCCTGGGCCCATGCCTGATAGGCGATGGCGTTCGGCCGGCTCGGATGGTTCGCGGTGTTCCAGACGGTCAGCACATGGGTCGCCTTCTCCGGCACCTCGCCGACCTGCTCGAGGCCGGCGAATGGATCGGTCCGGCTCACAGCGATCTCCTCGCCTTCTCGGCCTTCAGCGCCATCACCAAGACGGTGGTCAGCGCCGTCTGGGCCGCCGGCGCCCTCAGCGCCGCCCGCCAGATCTCCGCCGATCGGGCGAGGACGTGCGGGTCGTGCTCGCCCTCGGCGAAATGCAGCGAGCACTCCACCGACAGGGCGTCGATCAGGCTGTCGATGCTGTCGTCAACCTCAGCCATGGCCGTTCCACTCCCAGAGCCCCTGCATCCCCCGGCAGGGAATGATCGGCTCGTAAGGCTCGACGTCGAGCATCGGCCAGCCCCAGTTCGAGTGCTCCTCGCGGTCGCTGTCGTTGACCGGACCGCCCAGCTCCTCGGCGATCTTCCAGCCCTCCTTCGGCTCGCCCACCACCGCCGAGCACAACATCGAGCTCAGCGGCATGCTGCGCGGGTCGGCCAGAGCGCGCTCCAGGATCGGGATGGCGATCTCCGGAATCAGCGCCGTCGACCAGGCGCCGCCCGTCCCGCTGGTCAGCCGCTCGAGCAGATCCTCGATCTCGGGGCGCTTCACTGGCCGCGCGCCGGCGTGGATGCCGATGCGCGCGCCGATCACCGAATTCGGCGGCCGCCAGCCGCGGAACTCCCAGGGCTTCGCCCTGGCGCGGACCAACGTTCCCCAGGGTTGCCAGAGTGTCAGCGCCTT
>DATCFQ010000359.1:0-4214 GCA_036509495.1 Caulobacteraceae bacterium | reverse complement strand
CGCTGGCCGGCCGAGGTGGCCCAGACCAGGCCCTCGCGCACCGTGCCGGTCTTGGACGCGTCGTCGAGCAGGGCGTCGGCGCCGCCGCCCAGGCCCGCGCCCTTGGCCCCGGCCTCGTCCAGCGAAGGGGCCTCGACGGCGGCCAGCCAGGCGGCGTTGGCCCAGACCAGCTCGCCCTTGGCGGTGGCCCAGGCCGGATGCGGCTCGCCTTCCAGCAGGCCGCCGACCACGCCGCCGCCGGCCAGGGCGGCGCCGGAGCCGGAGCTGCGCGACAGTTTCAGCCAGGCCACCGCGCCGGAGGTGCGGCCCTGGACCTCGAGCCGGCCGCCTGAGGCGCCGACGTGGAAGGCGCAGGGCTCTCCGCGGTCGATCAGGGCGTGCAGGCGTCCGGCGTGCTCGGCGCTCTCCATCAGGGCGGCCAGCATGGACGGCGGTTCGGCTTCGACGCCCAGCGCCGAGGCGAAGTGGCCGAAGCTCTCCTCGCCCGAGAGCAGCCGGGCGCGGCCGTCCTCGATGGCGATGACGCACTGCTCGAAGGCGTCGGCCCAGGCCTGCTCCCAGTCCACCCGGGCGGTGAGGCCGATCAGGCGGGAATCATGGGCGCGCTCGGCCCCTTGCGCGCGGCGGCGCTCGACGATGGCCCAGCCGACCGCCATGGCCGCCAGGACCAAAGCCGCGAAGGTCGCCGCAAGCAGTGGTGCGGAGGCGCCCATCAACCCCTCTGGCGCGTGCTGCGCCGAATCACCTGCACAATAGGGCGAGTGATTCGGCGTGTGAATCGGGGGACGGGTTCAGGCGTGGGGCTTCCTGGCTCGGAGCGCGCAGGAAGCGGGAACCACGGACCTCACGGACGACACGGACGGGACCCCTCGCCACCGTCATCGGCCGGCTCGTCCGGCCGATCTATGAACACCACGGTCCTCCAGTGTGCATGGGTTCGCGGGACAAGCCCGCGAATGACGGTGAAAAGAACGGACGCGTCCGTGGGGTCCGTGAGGTCCGTGGTTCCTTACCGCATCCGGTTCTAGAATGGCCCGATGTCGGTGCTCTATCCCATCGCGCGCGACGCCGAAGCGGCGCTGAAGGCCCCCGCCGGGCGGGCGGTGCGCGAGCGCGAGGCGCTGGCCCTGGCGGGCGGCGCCGAGCTGGCGTTCGTCCGCGAGCTGACCGGACCGAGCTATGCCACGCGAGAGGCGGCGGAGGCGGCGTGGCCCGGGCTCGTCGACCGCGAGGGCGCGCCCGGGGTGCAGCCGGAGGACCGTTTCTGCGAGCTGATGGAGATCATCGAGCCCGCGCCCCGCGCCGGCGGCGGCCAGGCGGAGCCGACCTTCGCGGCCGGCAGCCGCTGGCCCAAGCCGAAGAAGCGGCTGAAGACCGCCTGGCGGCTGCAGGTCAGCTACTGGAAGCTGCTGGACCCGGAGGCGCAGCGGGCGCTGCCCCAGGCGCGCGCGGCGCGGCGGAGCCAGGAAGCCCAGGCGCTGGACGCCAAGGCGCTGCGCACCATGGCCGGCCAGCCGCTGCAGGCGGTCAAGCCGCAGCAGCCGCTCGACATCGGCCTGTTCGAATACACCCTGCCCGAGGCGCCGCACCTGACGATTCCCGATGAGTGAGGCCGGGGTGGATTGGACAGGGGCCAGGCCGCCCTCGCTGGAGGACTTCGTCGCCCTGGCCGAGGCGGCGCTGAAGGCCCTGCCGCAGCCGTTCAAGGGCTTCATGGGCGAGGTGCAGATGCGGGTGCTGGACTTCGCCGAGGACGAGGTGCTGGACGAGCTGGGCATCGAGGACGCCTACCAGCTGACCGGCCTCTACCAGGGCCCGGATCTCAGGACCCGCACCGCCTTCGACCCCCTGCCGAGTCCGTCGATGCTGTTCCTCTATCGCCGGGCGATCCTGGACGAATGGTGCGAGCACGGCGAAGTGACCCTGGGCGAGCTGATCACCCACGTCCTGATCCACGAAATCGGCCACCACTTCGGCCTCTCCGACGACGACATCGAAGCGATCGAGGCGCGGGAATAGCCCTCACCCCCAAACCCCGCTCATCCCCGCGAAAGCGGGGACCCAGGCGTTTTGCTGAACTGAGCGTCCCCAAGAATTATCGTGGTTGAAAAAAGCCTGGGTCCCCGCTTTCGCGGGGATGAGCGGAATTAGGAATCGGTCACGGTAGATTTTCGCGGTTCCTGGGCGCATTCGTAGGCGGTAATTCGCTCCTGGGGCGAGAACGGAGACACGATCATGCGCGTGGGCGTGCCCAAGGAGATCAAGCCGAGCGAGTATCGGGTGGGGCTGACGCCTTCGGCGGTGCGCGAATATGTGCACCGCGGGCACCATGTGACGGTCGAGCAGGGCGCGGGGCTTGGGGCGGGCTATGCCGACACCCTCTACCAGCGCGCCGGGGCCGAGATCGCGCCCACCGCCAGGGCGGTGTTCCAGGGCTCGGACCTGATCGTCAAGGTGAAGGAGCCCCAGCCCGGCGAATGGGCCATGCTGGAGCCGCGCCACATCCTCTTCACCTATCTGCACCTGGCGGCCGACCACGCCCAGGCCAAGGGGCTGCTCGGGTCCGGCTGCGCCGCCATCGCCTATGAGACGGTGACCGACCCCCAGGGCGGGCTGCCGCTTTTGGCCCCGATGTCGGAGGTGGCCGGCCGCATCGCGGTGTTCTCCGCCGCCGAGACCCTGCTCAAGCACAACGGCGGCATGGGCCTTTTGCTCTGCGGCGTGCCGGGGGTGGCCCCGGCAAGGGTGTGCATCCTGGGCGGCGGGGTGGTGGGGGCCAACGCCGCGCGCATGGCGGTGGGGCTGGCGGCCGAGGTGGTGGTGGTCGAGCGCTCGATCCCGCGCATGCGCCAGCTCGACGACATCTTCCAGGGCCGCATCCTGACCCGCTATTCGACCCTGGACGCGGTCGAGGACGAGATCCTGCGGGCCGACGTGGTGATCGGGGCGGTGCTGACCGCCGGCGCCGCGGCCCCCAAGCTGGTCCGCCGCGAGCACCTGTCGCGGATGAAGCCGGGTTCGGTGCTGGTCGACGTCTCCATCGACCAGGGCGGCTGCTTCGAGACCAGCCACCCGACCACCCACGACGATCCGACCTTCGTGGTCGACGGGGTGGTGCACTATTGCGTGGCCAACATGCCGGGCGCGGCGCCGCGCACCTCATCCGAAGCCCTGGTCCACGCCACCCTGCCGTTCGGCCTTCTCCTGGCCGACAAGGGCCTGGACGCCCTGAAACAGGACCCCCACCTGGCCAAGGGCCTCAACGTCCTTGGCGGCAAACTCACCCACCCCGCGGTGGCCGAGGCGGTCGGCAAGCCGTTTTCGGATCCGTATGGGATGTGGGGCAAGCGCGCTGGGTAGGACACCCTACGAACAGGCAATTTCACCACGAAGGACACGAAGGGCACGAAGGGACTGAGCCGACCTGATCCCTTCGCGGCGAAGCCGCCGGAAATCGTTTGAACGCTTCGCGCTCGCAAGCCATCCCGCTCGTCTTCGTGTCCTTCGTGTCCTTCGTGGTTCCAAATACCGCTTCCCGCTCCGCGAGGATCGAGGCCAATCCCCGAGTCTTGACCCTTTGCGGGGCTCATCTTACCTCCTGGGCATGGCTGTTCGTTCCATTCTCACCGTGCCCGACCCTGTGTTGAAGCAGGTTTCCACGCCTGTGGAGACGGTAGACGATGCGGTGCGGGCGTTGATGGACGACATGCTGGAGAGCATGTACGCGGCGCCCGGCATCGGCCTGGCGGCGGTGCAGGTGGGCGTGCCCAAGCGGGTGATCGTCATGGACATCGCCCCCCAGGACGAGGAGCCGGCGCCGCGCCATTTCGTCAATCCGGAGATCCTCTGGGCCTCGGAAGAGACCGCGCCCTACGAGGAAGGCTGCCTCTCGGTGCCGGAGATCTACGACGAGGTCGAACGCTCCGTACGGGTGAAGATCCGCTATCGGACCTACCAGGGCGATACGGTGGAGGAGGACGCCGAAGGGCTGTTCGCCGTCTGCATCCAGCACGAGATGGACCACCTCGACGGCGTGCTGTTCATCGACCACCTGTCGCGCCTGAAGCGCGACCGCGCGGTGGCCAAGGTGAAGAAGGCCAAGGCGGCTTAGGGCTTTCTAGCGCTCAAGCAGCGAAGCGGTAGCGCAACAAAATCACCGCTAAGGCGCGGCCACTTCCACGACCAGTCCGCTGGACAGCGAGGCCAGCACGAAC
>DATCFQ010000358.1:0-5217 GCA_036509495.1 Caulobacteraceae bacterium | reverse complement strand
GCCCGTGCACAGGGCGACGACCAGCAACAGGAGCGCGGCGGCCGACAGGACGATCGGTCCGCGTTTTCCCAGAGTGTGAACCAGGCCTTTCATGGCGATCACCAAGTCCCCGCTGCCCTGTGCGTTCATAAACTTTGCGATGCAAAGTTACAAGCACCGGATAACGACGCGGGCGAGTGGAAGGCTATGGCCAAGCCGGACCGCCGCGGCGCGTGGCGGCGACGAGGATCTTGGCGGCTGGCTGGGGGACTAGGGCTCGAACCTAGACAAACGGTACCAAAAACCGTTGTGCTACCATTACACCATCCCCCACCGTCGGGCGGGAGCCGGCCGCACTGAAGGCGGCCCAGATAGACCAAGCCTCCAGCCATTGCAACGTGACGCGGAATGGCGCCGATCGCGTCGCCGCGTCGCTTGCGGGGACCCGCCGCACTGCTATAAGGCGCGCCTCGCGTCGGAGTATAGCTCAGTCTGGTAGAGCACCACGTTCGGGACGTGGGGGTCGCAGGTTCAAATCCTGCTACTCCGACCAATTATCCCGCTCTCGCCCCCTCGCCGCTCGATTGACCGTGGGCATGGCCCCTGTAGGGTCACGGCGAGCCTGAGGCGACGAGATGAAGCAGTTTCTCCTGACGATGGCCGGCGTGGTCGCCGGGCTGATGATCTTTTTCGTCGGCCTGCCGCTGCTGTTGATCCTGTCCGCCCTCAGCGGTCCCAAGCCGGTGGCCGCCGCCAGCGTGCTGGACCTCGACCTGCGCCGCTCGATGAACGACCAGGATTCGCAAAATCCGCTGGCCCTGTTCGGCCGCCGCACCCTGTCGACCATGTCGATCGTGGAGACCCTGCGGCGGGCCGAGACCGACCCGCATGTGAAGGGCGTGCTGATCCGCCTGCCGGAGGGCGGCCTGACCCCGGGCGCGGCGGACGAACTCAGGCTGGCGGTCAAGCATTTCCGCGCCGCCGGCAAGCCTGTCTACGCCCACAGCCAGGGGCTCTATCCGTCCGGCGCGGTGACCTCGACCTATATGCTGGGCGCCTCCACCGACCAGCTGTGGATGCAGCCGGGATCGTCGTTCGAGGCGGTCGGCATCTCGACCGAGGAGGTGTTCTTCAAGCGCCTGTTCGACAAATACGGGGTCAAGGCCGACTACCAGCAGCGCTACGAATACAAGACCGCGGTCAATCCCTACCTCTATGACGACTTCACCGCCGCCCATAAGGAGTCGGAGCTGTCGTGGATGGGCGACATCTACCAGACCGCGGTGCGCACCGCGGCGCTGGACCGCCATCAGGCTCCCGCGGCCCTGCAGAAGACCCTGGAGGCCGGGCCCTATCCCGCCGAAGACGCCAGGCGGCTGGGCCTGATCGATCGCATCGGCCAGGTGAAGGACGCCGAGACCGCCCTGCTCGCCCAGGCCGGCCACGGGGCCAAGCTGGTCGACTTCGCCGACTATGTCTCGAGCCTCCGCCGCGCCGACGACGGCGTCGGCGCAGCCGTCGCGGTGATCTATGGCGAAGGCGAGATCGACACCGGCGACGGCGGGTCCGGCTCGGTGATCGGCTCCAGCCAGGCGATCTATTCGGACGCCACGGCCAAGGCGATCTACGACGCCATCGACGACAGCGACGTGAAGGCCATCGTCTTCCGCGTCTCTTCACCCGGCGGCGCCGATACCGCCTCCGAACAGATCCTCGCCGCCGTGCGCGCGGCCAAGGCGGCCGGCAAGCCGGTCGTGGTCAGTATGGGAGAATACGGGGCCTCGGGCGGCTATTGGATCTCGTCCCAGGCCTCGGCCATCGTGGCCGAGCCCACCACCCTGACCGGCTCGATCGGGGTCTATGGCGGCAAGCTGGCCGTCGGCCAGGCGCTGGGCAAGTTCGGCGTCGACATGCGGCAACTGAAAGTCGGAGGGCCCTTCGCCGGCGCCTATGCCACGGGCACGGAATTCACCCCCGAGCAGAAGGCCGCCTTCTCCAAGTCCATCGACCTCGTCTACGACGGCTTCATCCAGCGGGTCGCCACCGGACGGAAGCTTTCGCCGGACCGCGTGCGCCAGATCGCCAAGGGCCGCGTCTGGACCGGCTCGCAGGCCTACGGCCTCGGCTTGGTGGACCAGCTGGGCGGCTTCTACGACGCAGTGGACAAGGCCAAGGCTCTGGCCGGGCTGAAGGGCCCGGTGCGGCTGAAGCGGATGGGCTCGTCCAAATCCACCTTCGAGGCCCTCGGCCGGGTGCTCGGGGCCGACGCCGCGTCCATCCAGGGCGTGGCCAGACTCGGGCGCGTGCTCGCCGATCCGAAGGTCGAAGGGGCCCTGGATCGGGTCGAGGCCGCGGGGCTGAGTCCCCAGTCGACCGACCTGCTCGCCCCGGTCCCCTCCTGGCGCTAGAGCGGCGGATTGCTCCGCCGCCTCGCGCTGAAGCGGGTCCGAACGCGTGGCTCGGATCAGAACTTGGCCGACACCCGGGCGAAGAACTCGCGGCCGTAGAAGTCGTACGGGCCGCCCAGGCTGTTGCACTTGCAGTTGCCGTCGGTGCCGAGGAAGGGGGGGTCCTTGTCGAGCAGGTTGTTGATCCCGAGCACCATGTTGGTTCGCTGGACTGGCCCGGCGCTGGGTAGTTCAAAGGCCATACTGATGTTGTGATAGAAGTAATTCGGAATGTAGTCGCCATGGACGGCATTGGCCGGATCCGGAAAGTAGAAGTCGTAGGCATGGCCGATCCACTGGGCGTCATAGTGGAAGGTCCACGTGCCCAGATGGTAATCCAGGTTCGCCCGGCCTCTCCACTTCGGACTCACCGATTCGGAGAAGTAATTATAGGTGCCACCAGAGTTGGCGACCGAGCCGTCAGGCTGCTGGGCCTTGTTGTCGAACTGCCGCTCGGCCTGCAGGTCGAGGACGAACGACCCCGGAAACGGCAGAGTCCAGCCGGCGGCGGCCGTGTCGTAGGCCACCTCCATGTCGAGGCCCTTCACCCAGGTTATGCCGAAGTTGGTGTTCTGGCTGCTGACCTGGAAGACGCCACCGCTGTTGCGGGTGATGAGCGAGCAGTCCTGCGTGTTCTGGGCGACGTAGCAGCCGTCCACCACCAGGTCCGGGCCGAAGTTGACCGGAATGCCGCCGGTGACGATGCTGTTGTGGATATGGACCTGGTAGTAGTCGGCGTCGGCGGAGAAGCCCGGCAGGAAGCGCGGGGTCAAGACGACGCCGGCGTTCCATTGTCTCGATTTTTCCGGCTGCAGATTCGGATTGCCGCCGATGACCAGGGCGCGCTGGTCGTTGGTGACATTGTTTTCCGGCGACTGATAGGTCGCGATCTGGGCCGGCGTCAGGCCTTGGGCCGACAGCTGGGTATAGCAGGCTGACCCGGCCGCCAGCGATCCCGCGCCGGCGTTGGCGTTGCCGTTGAGGCCGGCCGCGCGCGAGTCGCACGGGTCGCCGGACACCGGGACATAGGTGACCACATTGCCGCCGAAGAGTTCGGCGGTGGATGGGGCGCGGAAGCCGCTCGCCCAGCTTGCCCGCACCCGAACGTCCCGGCTGATCTTCCATTCGCCGGCGACCTTCCAGGTCTCGGCGTCGCCGAAGTCGGAATAGTGGTCGTAGCGGGCGCTGGGGTTCAGGGTGAGGGACTCCATGAACGGCGCGTCCTTGATCAGCGGGATCCGCAGCTCGCCATAGACCGAGGTCACGTTGTAACCGCCCGCCGTCGGCTCCCCGGTGTTGGCGGCGTAGCCGGCCTGCACCAGCGGATCGGGATTGTCCGCCAGATACTCGTAGCGGCGCTCGAAGCCGGCGGCGAACTGGAGCGGGCCGGCCGGGAGGTCGAACAGCTTGCCGTTCAGGTTGGCATAGCCGTAGTTCTGGTAGGAGTAGTTGGTGTCCGTCATGGTGAAGGTCAGATACTGGACCTGGGTCGGCGTCAGGGTCCCCACCCCATTGAAGAAGTTGAACGGGGTCGTGGGGATCGCATAACCGAAGGCCGGGCTGAAGGTGCAGCCGCCCGGCACGTCTAGGCACGGCGCCTGGCCGGTGGCTTGCGCCAGGTGCTGGTAGTCGCCCGAGTTGTAGTCCCGATAGGTCGCGTCGTTCCGCTGGGCGATGAAGCCGGCCTCCCACTTGAAGTTGTCGAGGAAGTCACCCTCGAGACCGACGCGGATGCGATAGGTGCGAGAACTCTGCCGATAGTCGCGCGGGCCGAATTCGTCGGGCGTGTAGTTGGCATCGATGCAGCCGGCCGGATCGGCGCAAGGCGCGATGGCGGCGGTGTGATTGGGATCGGTGAAGCCCGGCCAGCTGACCGGCACCTGGAAGCCATTGAACACCGGCAGGCCGTTGGACGGATCGGTCGTGGCGATCTGCACTCCGAGCAACGGCTCGGGGCGCAGGCGTTGCTCGGATTGACGGTCGGTGAAGAAACCGGACGCGATCAGCCGAACGTGGTCGGCGATGTCGTAGTGGCCGCTGAAGCTGAACTGGGTGCGCTCCAGGCCGCTCGTCACCGTCGCGGACGGATGGATGGCGGGGCAGCCGGCGTTCAGCATCACTCGGCCGAGGTCCGGAAAGAAGGTGAGGCAGGGCAGCGAGCCCAGGGCCGGGTTGGTTAGGCTCGTCTCTATCCCGTTGTTCCACACCGTGTCGGAGTTGGCGTCCTGCAGAATATTGAGCTGACTGCGATAGGTCGAGCCGCCTGGGAAGATGGGGTCGCCGAAGTGGGGATCCTGCGACCAGTCGCGCTGGGGCTGATCCACCGGGTCCAGGACCTCGTGAACCACGGACACAGTGAGGTTCCCCCTGTCGGTATTGAAGCCCAGCGTGCCGCCGACGCTGTAGCTGGCGCCCCCGCCGTGCTGGTCGAGGCCGCCGCTGGAGTCGAGCTGGAGGCCGTCGAAGTTCTTCTTGGTGATGATGTTGATCACGCCGCCGATCGCGTCGGCGCCGTAGATCGAGGAGGCGCCGTCACGCAGCACTTCCACGCGGTCCACCATGGAGACCGGAACCGAGTTGAGGTCCGGGACCGACGTGGCGCCGGAGAAGATCGGCACAAGGCGCTGGCCGTCGATCAGCACCAGGGTGCGGTTGGGGCCGAGGTTGCGCAGGCCGATTTCCGAGAGGCCGAGGCCGCCGTTCGTGGATGTCGAAATGCCGCCGGTGTAATCGGGGCCGGCGAGGCGGGTCAGCACGTCTTCCATGCTGAAGGCGTTGGTCAGAGCGATCT
>DATCFQ010000357.1:0-5542 GCA_036509495.1 Caulobacteraceae bacterium | reverse complement strand
TCACCCCAGCCTGGACGGCATCACCGAACGCCTGGTGGCCCTGGCCCTGATCGCCGCCTGGGCGACCGGCGACATGATGACCGCCGCCCTGTTGCCGATCGTGATGACCGTCGGCCACGTCCTGGAAGAGCGCAGCATGCTGGGCTCGCAGGAGGCGGTGAAGGCCCTGGGGCGCCTGACCCAGGCCGATGCGCGCCGCATCCTCCCCGGCGGCGGCTATGAGCTGGTCTCCACCACTGCCCTGCGCGAAGGCGATCTGATCGAGCTGCGCGCCGGCGAGCGGTTGCCGGCCGACGGCATCGTCCGCCGCGGCCTGTCCAGCCTGGACATGGCCTCCCTGACCGGCGAGTCCGTCCCCGTCGACGTCCGCGCCGGCGACCCGGCCCTGGCCGGCGCGATGAACATCGACGGCCTGCTGGAGATCGAGCTGACCCGGGTGGGCGAGGACACCACCCTCGGCAAGATCATCGCCCTGATGCGCGACGCCGAGGACGCCAAGCCGCCGGTGACCCGGCTGCTCGACCGCTACTCCGGCCAATATATGATCCTGGTGCTGCTGGTGGCCGCCGGCACCTGGTTCGTCACCAACAATGTGCCGGCCATGCTGGCCGTGCTGGTGGCGTCCTGCCCCTGCGCCCTGGTCCTCGCGGCCCCCGCCACCTCGGTGGCGGCGATCGTGGTGGCCGCGCGCCACGGCATATTGATCAAGGGCTCGGCCTTCCTGGAACACCTGGCCGACGTCACCTCGGTGGTGTTCGACAAGACCGGCACCCTCACCACCGGCGAGCTGCAGCTGTCGGAGGCGCGGCCGATAAAGGGAGTCGACGAGCGGCTCCTGCGCGGCCTGGCCGCCGGCCTCGGCGCGGCCAGCAACCACCCCCTCAGCCGCGCTGCCTCCACCTCTGCGCCGGAAGACGAGCGCTTGGCCCTGGTGGACGCCCGGGAGATCGGCGGCTTCGGCGTCGTCGGCTTCTACGAGGGCCAGGAAGCGGCGCTCGGGCGCGCCGACCTGTTCGGCCGCATGAAGGTCAAGGCCCCTCCCCCGCCGGACCACGACGGCCCCATCGCCGGCGTCAGCCTGGGCCCGCAATTCCTCGGCTGGCTGCTGTTTTTCGACCAGCTGCGGCCGGGCGCCGAAGCGGCGGTGCATGAGCTGAGATCGCTGGGCATGGAGCGCATCCTGCTGCTCACCGGCGACCGCGACGCCGTCGCCCAGCATGTCGCCGCCGAGGTCGGGATCGACGAGGTCGATTCCGGCATGCTGCCGGAAGACAAGATGAACCGGGTGCGCCAGGAGATCCGGCTGGGCTACCGCCCCATGGTGGTGGGCGACGGCATCAACGACTCCCTCGCCCTGCGCGCCGGCGCGGTCGGGGTGGCCATGGGCGCCCAGGGCGCGGACGTGGCCCTGGCCTCGGCCGACCTCGCGCTGATGACCAACGACCTGCGCCGGCTCGGCACCTGCATCCGGCTCAGCCGCCGCTGCCGGCGGACCATCTACGTGAACGTGGCGATCGGCCTGGGCTTCACCTTCGGGCTCACCGCCCTGGCCAGCGCCGGCGCGCTCGGGGTGGAGGCGCCGATCATCGCCGCCGTCCTGCACAACGTCAGCACCTTCCTGGGCCTCGGCAACGCCGGCCGCATCCTGCTGTTCGACGAGACCCAGGTCGCCGCCAAGACCTGATCACAACGCTCCTGTGAGGGCGGCGCCCGTCAGGTGCGTACTGTCAATTTGGGATGATTTTCTGAACCCCTTCCGGCGTCGCCGGCAAAGACCGGGTCGGAATGTCGGTTGGGCGCCAGGGAGAACAAGTCCCGCATGTTGGGTATGTTGCGGCGGGTCATCGGCGGTCAATCCGCGGAGCTGAGGCGGCGGATCCTCGGGATCTATGCTCTGTTGCTGCTCGCCAACCTGGCGGTCTGGGCGTGGGCGGCGATCGTGCTCGGAACCCAGCCGGTGCTGCTGGGCACCGCCCTGCTGGCCTACGGCTTTGGCCTGAGGCACGCCGTCGACGCCGACCATATCGCGGCGATCGACAACGTCACCCGCAAGCTGTTGCAGGATGGCAAGCGCCCGGTCGGCGTCGGCTTCTTCTTCGCCATGGGCCATTCGGCCGTGGTCGTTGTCGCCGCGATCTTGGTGGCCGGAACCGCCAAGGCGCTGAACGTCGAGCAGTTCAAGGGCTACGGCGGACTGATCAGCACCTCGGTCTCGGCCCTCTTCCTGTTCGCCATCGCGGCGATGAACCTGTTCATCTTCCGCGCGGTCTGGAAGACCTTCCGCAGCGTGCGCGCCGGCGGCAGCTATGTGGACGAGGACTTCGACCTGCTGTTGAACAAGCGCGGGTTCGCGGCCCGGCTGTTCCGACCACTGTTCCGCCTCATCAGCCAGAGCTGGCACATGTTCCCGCTGGGCTTCCTCTTCGGCCTCGGCTTCGACACGGCGACCGAAGTCGCGCTCCTGGGCATATCAGCGACCCAGGCGACCAGGGGGATACCGATCTGGACCATCATGGTGTTTCCCGCGCTGTTCGCGGCGGGTATGTCGTTGATCGACACGACAGACGGCATCCTCATGCTCGGAGCCTATGACTGGGCCTTCGTGAAGCCGATCCGAAAGCTGTATTACAACCTGATCATCACCCTGGTCTCCGTGGTGATCGCCGTGCTGATCGGGGGCATCGAGGCGCTGGGCATGGTCGAACAGCAACTGCAGCTATCGGGCGGATTCTGGGACGCGGTCAGCATGCTGAACAGCCATTTCAACAGCCTCGGCTTCATCATCGTCGGCGTCTTCATCGCGGCCTGGATCGTTTCGATCGTCGTCTATCGCTACAAGGGCTACGACGACTTGGAGACGCGGATCGAACACCCTCCACTCTAGGCCGATCTGGTGGGCAGCCCTCGCCAGCAACGCCCGATGTCCTGGCCGGGCGCACCGATGGCCCTGGCTTCGGCGGCCTTGTTCGGAGCCTCGACCCCGTGCTGGCAGGGCGCCTCTATCCCGGATCCGGCTCGGCCTTGGCGTCATCACCGCCATGTCCACGACGAGCATCACCAGCACGCCGCGCGCCGGGCGGTCCGCCAGGCGCGCCGCACGCGCACTGGCGCCACCACACCGTTATGCGCCACAAGCACCCGCACTATCCCGATCTGCATCACAAGCGTCGCCACTGATCGAGGCGGAACTCACTCATGACCTCGGCTAGACGCCGCCCGTTCTGGTCTTTCGGCCTGCTCGTCATGCTGGCGCGGCCGCCTTATCGGCCCATGGCGCTGGCGCTGATCGCCGCCGTGGCCGGCCTCTGCGCGGCGGGCTTCGACCTGTCGCGGGCCGCTCACGCCGACGCGACGTCCGTGCCTCCGGGCGACGTGGCGCTGGTCAATGGCGAGCCGATCCTGACGCAGGATTTCATCACCCAGACCGAGCAGGAGACGCGCGCCTCGTTCGCCCAGACTTCGCCCGCGCAACGGGCCCACGTCCTGCACGAGATGGTCGACGAGGAGCTGATGGTCCAGCGCAGCCTGGCGCTGAACCTTCCTCAGGAGGATTCCGAAGCGCGGACCAGCCTGGTCGACGCCATCGACGCCCAGGTGGTTGCGCCGGTGACCAACGCCCGGCCGAGCGATGACGAGCTGAAGGCCTATTACCAGGCCCATCGCGACCGTTACGCCAGCGAAGGCTCGATGTCCCTGACCGATCTGGTTCTCCATGTCGGCGGCTATGAGAACGCCGACCAGACCGTGGCCCAGGCCATGGCCGACGCCCAGCAGGCCGCCTACGAACTGCGTTCCGGCGCGACCCTGGACTATCTGAAGTCGCACTTCGGCTTCGTGGACAATGACAAGGCCAATGGCCTGGACGCGGATTTCGCCGCCAAGATCTACCTCGGCCCCAAGCTGTTCGCCGTGGCCGAGACCCTGACCAGCGGTCAGATCTCCTATCCCGTGCCGAGCAGCGACGGCGTACACCTGCTGATCATGCACCAGCGCCAGGCCCCGGTCCTCACCGGCTTCGAAGACGTGAGGGACAAGGTGTTCAGCGACTACCAGGTCGAGCGCGAAAACAGAGCCAAGAGGCAAAATCTGGATTTCCTGAGACGCAGCGCCCAGATCCTGCTCTCGCCTGGGCAGAAGGAATAAAGCGGCCGGCTCGTCGTCCGCCTGCTCGGCTGGCAGGAGGGAGGCTTAAGCCGAGCCGCATTTCTCTGCGAGACCCCCGCGGTTGGGCCAGGGGGGCGGGGGACTACCGATGACATCGCACCCCTTCGCATGCGCCGCCGTGGCGACGACCTTGACCGTGGGCGGGCCGGCTCTGGCCCAGACCGGCTGGTGCGGCGTGACAGCGCCGCGGACGCCACCAGGCATTTCCGGCGCGGCCGCGAGATGGCATAGCGGCGCCATGGACGCGCCATCGCCAAGGCCCCCCGCACCGGTCCAGGCCGGCCACGCCCTGTTCCGCGGGCTCGTCGCCCGCTGCGCCGGGATCGCGCCGCTGGTCACCGCGGTCGCCCATCCCTGCGACGCCCTCAGCCTCGCCGGCGCCCTGGACGCGGCGTCCGCCGGGCTGATCGTTCCCATCCTGGTCGGCCCCGAGGCCAAGATCCGCCCCGCGGCCGAGAGCGCGGGCCTGGACATCTCCGCCTGCCGCATCGAGCCGGCGCCCCACAGCCACGCCGCCGCGGCGCGCAGCGTGGCGCTGGTGCGCGCTGGCGAAGCCGCCATGCTGATGAAGGGGGCTCTGCACACCGACGAGCTGATGCACGAGGTGGTCGCCGACGACACCGGCCTCCGGACCGCCCGCCGGATCAGCCACGCCTTCCTGATCGACGTGAGGCACTATCCGCGTCCGCTGCTGATCACCGACGCGGCGATCAACGTCCGGCCCACGCTCGAGGACAAGCAGGACATCGTCCAGAACGCCATCGACCTGGCCCTGGTGCTGGGCATCAAGACGCCCCGCGTCGCGGTGCTCTCGGCGGTGGAAACGGTGACCGCCAGGCTGCCCTCCACCATCGAGGCCGCGGCCCTGTGCAAGATGGCCGACCGCCGGCAGATCACCGGCGGCCTGGTCGACGGGCCCCTCGCCTTCGACAACGCGGTGAGCCCGGCCGCCGCCGAGGAGAAGGGCATCGTGTCGAGCGTGGCCGGACGCGCCGACATCCTGGTGGTCCCCGACCTCGAGGCCGGCAACATGCTGGTCAAGCAGCTGACCTTCCTGTCGGGCGCCGAAGCGGCCGGCATCGTGCTGGGCGCGCGCGTCCCCATCGTGCTGACCAGCCGGGCGGATTCCCCGATCGAGCGGGTAGCCTCCTGCGCCATCGGCGTGCTGCTCGCCCAGGCCCGGGCCCCGATCGTGGCCTGATCCATGGCCGGTGTGATCCTCGCGCTCAACGTCGGCTCATCGAGCCTGAAGGCCGCGCTGTTCGAAGCGGGGGCCGAACCGAATGCCATCGCCCGCACCAAGATCGACGGCGCCGCGGGCCCCGATCGGGCGATCGCCTCCGCCCTCGACTGGGTGGGTTCCGCCGCGGCGGGGCGG
>DATCFQ010000356.1:0-3259 GCA_036509495.1 Caulobacteraceae bacterium | reverse complement strand
TACTCGTTCTTCGCCAGCATGGCCGCCGACGGACGCACGCCCGAGCGGATGTCGAGCTGCTGGGTCTTGCCGTCGCGGCGGACCTGCACATGGACGACATCGCCGCCGTGGGCGAGCGCCACCTGGCGGGTTAGATCGGAGGCCGAACCGACGTCATGGCCGTCGACCGCCAGCACCACGTCGCCGGGCTTCAGGCCGGCCGTCTCGGACGGGCCGCCCGGCGTCAGGTCGGCGACCAGGGCGCCCTTGCGTCCGCCGAGGCCGAGACTCTCGGAGATCTCCGGGGTCACGTCCTGGACCGTGGCGCCGATATAGCCGCGCACCACCTTGCCGCCACTGATCAGCTGGCGCGTGATCGAGGCGGCCACGTCGGCGGGGATGTCGAAGCCGATGCCCACCGAGCCGCCCGAGGGCGAGAAGATCGCGGTGTTCACTCCCACGACCCGGCCGTTCATGTCGAAGGTCGGACCGCCGGAATTGCCCCGGTTGATGGGCGCATCGATCTGCATGTAGTCGACGTAGTTGGAGCCCGACACTCTCGGCCGACCGAGCGCCGAGACGATGCCGGCCGTCGCCGTGCCGCCGAGGTTGAAGGGGTTGCCGACGGCCACCACCCAGTCGCCGACCCGGGGCTTGGCCCGGTCCTCGAAGTCCACGAACGGAAAGCCCGCGCCCTCGACCTTGATCACGGCGAGGTCGGTATCGGCGTCGCGGCCGATCAGCGTCGCCTTCAGCGACCGGTCGTCGGAGGTGCGCACGGTGATCTTGTCGGCGCCTTCGACCACGTGATTGTTGGTGACGATGTAGCCATTGGCCGAGATGAAGAAGCCCGAGCCGGTCGCCTGCATCTTGGGCTGGGCCTGCTGGCCGCCGCGCGGAATGGTGAAGCCGAAAGGCACGCCCCCCTGGCCGCCGCCGTCGCTGTCATCGCCGCCGTCGCCGCCATTGCCGCGATCACCGAAGGGCGAACCGTCGTCACCGCCGCCGCCGAACACGATGTGGCTGGGGTCGGCCTTGCCCTCCACGTCGATCGACACCACCGCCGGCGCCACGCGCTGGACGATGTCGGCGAAAGACACGGGCGCGCCGGCCACGGGCGCCGCCTCCCGATTGACCGCGGGCTGGGCCTTGGCGGTCGCCAGATGGCCGCTGGCGGCGAGCATCACCGCGAGGGCGCCGGCCATGGAGCCGGTAACGAGGGTCTTCTTTATCGATGTCACGATGGGATCCCGATCTTGGGGACTGCGCCCCGCAGTCCGACATAGGATGTTGACGCCGTAAAAGGTGCAAATTTCAGGCGATGTTGGTCGCCTTTACGCCTCAAATCATTTCTTCGAGGATACCGGCGAGGCGTTCGGGCTCGTCGAGCATCACGTCGTGGCCGCAATCGACCTCGAAATACCGCCAGTCGGGGTCATCCTTCACCGTCTCGGCGAAGGCCGGAAAACCAAGCGGCGGATAGCCGGTGGCCAGCACATAGGCCTTCTTGGCCACCCGCTCGCGCGCGCCGGTCAGCGCCAGGCCTTGGGTGAAGGTGCGATAGGGCTGCTTGGTGCACTGGGCGTCGACCCAGGCGCTGTCCTTGTCGTTGACGCCGAAGACCGCCGCCGGGATCGGACTGACCAACCCGGTCGCGCCGCCCTCTTCGACCATCGGCCCGCCCTCGCCGCCCGCAACATTGGTGTAGTCGAGCAGCGACTGGCCGCTGGCCGGCAGGAAGGCGTCCAGGAAGACGATCGATCGGAGCGTGCCCGCGGGAACCCCCTCGGCCACGCCCGAGATCACCATGCCGCCATACGAGTGGCCGCACAGGATCACGTCCTGCAGCGCCTCCCACTTGATCAGGTTCACGATGTCTTCGACGTGGGTCGAGAGGTCGACGCCCGGCCCGGCGAGATGGGCGCGATCGGCGACGCCGGTCAGGGGGGGGGCGAACACCCGGTGGCCGCGGGCGCGCAGCAGGTCCTCCACCCGCCGCCAGCACCAGCCGCCGTGCCAGGCGCCGTGGACCAGCACGAAGGTGGCGGGGTTCGGGGATGCGGTGTCGTCGGTCACGGCCTGGGCCTCGCGTCGTTCGGAGCTTGGCAGTGGTCTAGCCAATCTCCCCGCCCAGTTCCAGACGAAGGCGGCGATCGGGCGGCGGACCCCGACACCCATATCCTTGCCGTTGCGTCAACCGGCGGGTCGCCACTTAACCTCCGATTAACCGGCTTGGAGCAAGTTGACGATGTCTTCTGTGAAGACACCCCACCATCACCAACTCATTCCAGCCCGGCCTTCGCGCCGGGCTTTTTTTCGAGCGGCGCCCGCCTTGCGCGGAACTGGCGGGCGCCGTATGAGCCCCGCTCCGGCAAAGGCCTGATCCCCGGTAGCTCAGCTGGTAGAGCAGTCGGCTGTTAACCGACTTGTCGTAGGTTCGAGTCCTACCCGGGGAGCCAAGGCCTTGGCCACCGTGCGCCGACGCACGGGCGCTGGGCTCGCCAAAACTGCGCACCCCTACGAGCCTACCGCCCGGCTTTCTATTTCCTTCCCATCTGAATCTCCGTCGCGCTAACTTCGGGAAGCAATAGCGTAGGAACGGCGCCTAACCCGGTAGATTACGGCGCCGATCCTAGTTTCGGCGGGGCCGGCGTGATCTGGCTGTAAATTCGTGTTGCTGGCGGTGAAGCCCCGCGTAGTGAGCTTACCCCAAGACCCATCTATTTCTGCTTCATGTCTGACCGTTCGTTCCTTGCGGGACGCTGCGGCACGTCGGCGTTGCGCCATTAGCGAAAGTGGCGTGCGCTACAGCAAGGCGACGTTGAGGCCGCAAACCGACCGCGAGATCCGCTCAACTCGGCCCCATACCCACAGTACCGACAATCGACATCAGCCTTCCCTTCGATATCGTCGGAGCGATCACGTAGGGATGGCGCGGTTCAATGGCGTACGGGTGAACGCGACTTGGGACACCGGCGCACAGGAAGCCATTACATCGGAAAGGCGCAAAAAGCGGACGGCCCGTAGACCGCCCGCCAATTTGGTGGGGAAAATCCCCTTGTTAACGGAGGGGACACCCCGGTTGTCTTTGCTAGACAGTAGATTTGCGCACACGGCTTAGTTGAGGTCAAGTGGGGCCGGGAGAAAACCTATGACCAAAGATCCCATTGAGAAGTCCCGGTTCGCCTTCGACCTGGGCACCAATTCTCTCGGCTGGGCTGTCTATCGGCTGGATGCGTGCGAGCGGCCCTGCGAACTGGTCGATTGCGGGGTGCGGTTG
>DATCFQ010000355.1:0-3481 GCA_036509495.1 Caulobacteraceae bacterium | reverse complement strand
AGTGTCCCGGTTCCGAAGTTCGCAAGAGTGAGTTGCTGCCCTGAGCGAACTTCGGAACCGATAAGGACACTAGAGAAGTCTATGATTTCTAGTGTGGTTTACGAATCTGAAGTTCGCATCAGCGCAGCCGCAATCACCTTGCGAACTTCAGATTCACCACACTAGCCGCGCTGATAGCTCGCGGCCGCGCCGACGGCAAAGCCCGGAGACTTTCGCTCCGATTGCCAGGGCCCGCCCCAGCCCCTATGCCAGCCGCCGTTCCTCCGGTTTTCAGGCGAGCTTCCGATGATCATCGACTGTCACGGGCACTACACCACCGCTCCCGGCCCGCTGCAGGACTTCCGCGAGCAGCAGGTCAATGCGCTGGAGGATCCGGCGCTGCTGGCCTCGCTGGCCCGGCCGAACATCTCCGACGACCAGATCCGCGACAGCCTGGAAGGCGCCCAGCTGAAACTGCAGCGCGAGCGCGGCTCGGACCTGACCATCTTCTCCCCCAGAGCCTCGGCCATGGGGCACCACATCGGCGATGAACGCACCAGCCTGGAATGGTCGCAGATCTGCAACGACCTGATCGCCCGGGTGGTCGAACTCTATCCGGAGAACTTCATCGGCGTCTGCCAGCTGCCGCAGTCGCCCGGCGCGCCGCCGGCCCACAGCGCCAGGGAGCTGGAGCGCTGCGTCGACATGGGTTTCATCGGGGCCAATATGAACCCCGACCCGTCGGGCGGCTGGTGGACCGCGCCGCCGCTGATCGACCGTTCCTGGTATCCGCTCTACGAAAAGATGGTCGAGCTGGAAGTCCCGGCGATGGTTCACGTCTCGGCCTCGTGCAACCCGTGCTTCCACGCTACCGGCGCCCACTACATCAATGCCGACACCACCGCCTTCATGCAGTTCATCCAGGGCGATTTGTTCGGCGACTTCCCCGACCTGAAGCTGATCATCCCCCATGGCGGCGGGGCGGTCCCCTACCACTGGGGCCGCTACCGGGGCCTGGCCCAGGACATGAAGCGCCCGCCGCTGGACGAGCATGTGATGAAGAACGTGTTCTTCGACACCTGCGTCTACCACCAGCCCGGCATCGACCTGCTGCTCGAGGTGATCCCGGTGGAGAACATCCTGTTCGGCTCGGAGATGGTGGGGGCGGTGCGCGGCATAGATCCGACCACCGGCCAGTTCTACGACGACACCAAGCGCTATATCGACAATTCCGCCCTGGCCGCCGCCGACAAGCGGAAAATCTTCGAAGGCAACGCCCGGCGGGTCTATCCGCGGCTGGCCAAGGCGCTGGACGCGCGGGCGGCTTAGAGCCGGGCCATCTCAGGAAACCGCTCATCCCCGCGAAAGCGGGGACCCAGGCGTTTTGTTCGAAAGCCGCCAACTCCGCAGCGCTGCAGGAAAAAACCTGGATCCCCGCTTTCGCGGGGATGAGCGGGGTCGAGAAAGGCCGCTTTAAGTCCGCCGCAGGGCCAGGGGCGCCAGCAGCCGGAGGCAGACCAATCCGGCGATGGCGAGGACGAGGCCTGTCGCCTGGCCCGCGAGCGAAGCGTTCAGCAGGGGCGCGATCACCTTGACTCCCTGAGCCATCACCACGCCGAAGGCGGCAGCCGCCACGGCGAGGACGAGCGCCCCGACCAGCGCCCGCGCGATCAGGGTGATCCAGCGTTCTCGGGAGGTGCGGACGGTCACGGCCGCGACGAAGGCCTCGTCGGCGGGGTGCTCGGCGGTGGCGGCGAACAGCCGCCTCAGATCCGGATCAAACGGGTCACTCATGGTATTCACCTTGGGGCGAAAGCCAGGCGCGCAGGCGCTCGGCCCCACGCGCCACATTAGATTTGACCGTGCCGAGAGGCCAGCCGGTGGCCTCCGCGATCTCGCCGTGGCTCAGCCCTTCGGCGTAGGCCAGCACGACGCAGACCCGCTCGGGCGCGCGCAGGCGGAGCAGGGCGCGGGAGAGATCGAGCCGGGTGGCCGCCAGGTCGGCGGGGCCCGGGCCTTGCGGTTCCGGCTCGGGAAGGTCGGCCTCGGGGATCTCCAGCCGGGCCGGCGCGCGGCGCGCCTCCTGCAGCCAGACATTGACCGCGATGGCCCGCAGCCACGCCCCGAACGCCCCGGGAGACTGCAGGCGCCGGAGCTGGCGCCAGGCCTGGACGAAGGCCTGCTGGGCCAGGTCCTCGGCGAAGGCGCGGTCGCCGCAGAGCCGGCGCATCAGCTCGCGCAGCATCCCCTGGCGGCGGCGGACCAGCTCGGCGAAGGCCTGTTGATCGCCGCAGACGGCCAGGGCGACGACGCTCGCCTCGGCCGCTCCAGCGAGCGCCTGCGGACTCACCCTCGTCCATCCCCGTTGCGCTTGCCGACGAAGAAGCTGGCGATCAGCAGGGGGACGCCGATCATGGTGATCAGGCAGGCGAGGCCCAGCATCGGATAGAGGGCCCTCGGGTCCTGCATCGAGACGAACATGCCCATCAGGGCGAAGCCCACGCCGATGCCGACCAGCACCAGCCCGCCGGCGATGAAGCCGATCCGGCTCGGCGGCGGCGGCCCGTTGGCCTCGAGCATGCGCGTGACGGTGGCGGGATCCAGGGTCTGGCCCTTGTCGATGGCCTGGCGGATGGTCTTCTGGGTTTCCCGATGCTTCAGCGCCTGGCTGAGGATCGAGACCGCGACCACGATGGCGATGAACATCCAGAATGCGGCGGCGCCGATGGCGGCGGAGAAGGGTCCGGCGGGGGGCATGGCGGTTCTCCGATTGAGGCTCTAACACTAGCAAAGATGCGCCAAGGCCCGGCTTTGGATGCAAAGCGCGCCAGGTGACGATGCGAGTTCTGAAACAGCTCTGGTTCCAGGTGCTGGTCGGCATGGTCGCCGGCGGCCTGCTGGGCTGGCTGGACCCGGATCTCGGAGCCCAGATGAAGCCGTTCGGCGACGGCTTCATCGCCCTGGTGCGGATGATCATCGCGCCGGTGATCTTCTGCACCGTGGTGCACGGCGTGGCCGGCATGAACGACATGCGCCGGGTCGGCCGGGTGGCGCTGAAGGCGCTGGTCTATTTCGAGCTGGTGACCACCCTGGCCCTGGCCCTGGCGCTTCTGGCCGTGAACCTCCTGAAACCCGGCGCCGGGATGAACGTCGACCTGCATCACCTCGACGCCCACGCGGTGGCCGGCTACGTCGCCCAGGCGCACCAGCAGAGCATCCCCGAGTTCTTCCTCCGCATCATCCCGACCACCTTCGTCTCGGCCTTCGTGCAGGGCGAGGTGCTGCAGGTGCTGCTGATCTCGGTGCTGACCGCCTTCGCCCTGACCGCGCTCGGCGAGCGGGGCCGGCCGATGATCGCGGCCATCGACGGCGCGGCCCAGGTCATCTTCAGGATCGTCGGCCTGATCATGTGGGCCGCCCCGATCGGCGCCTTCGGGGCCATCGCCTTCACGGTGGGCAAGTTCGGAGCCGGCGCCCTCCTGTCGCTCGGCGCCCTGCTGGC
>DATCFQ010000354.1:0-3352 GCA_036509495.1 Caulobacteraceae bacterium | reverse complement strand
GCAGATCGGAGCCGAAAAACACCTGGGTCCCGGCTTTCGCCGGGATGAGCGGGTTTAAGAGACATGCCCCGCTCCGCCCTCCTTACACTGACCCTCACCGACTACCGCTCCTATGAGCGGGCCGAGCTCTCGACGGGCGGGCGGGCCGTGTTCCTGTTCGGGCCGAACGGGGCGGGCAAGACCAACCTCCTGGAAGCCATCAGCCTGCTGTCGCCCGGGCGGGGCCTCAGGGGCGCCTCGATGGCCGAGCTCGGCCGGCGCGCGCCCGGCGAGGCGGTGGGGCGGGCCTGGAGCGTCTCGGCCCTGGTGCAGGCCGGCGAGGACGAGGTCCGGATCGGAACCGGCGTCGAAGTCCCCGGCGCCGCCCGCCGCCTGGTGCGCATCGAGGGCGAAACCGGGCCGCCCGGCCGCCTGGCCGACCAACTGCGGCCTGTCTGGCTGACGCCGGCCCAGGACCGGCTGTTCCTGGACGGCGCCTCCGAGCGGCGGCGGTTCTTCGACCGGCTGGTGTTCGCCGCCGAGCCACCACATGCCGCCCACGCCGCGGCCTATGAGCGGGCGCTCAGAGAGCGATCGCGCCTGCTGGCCGAAGCCGGCCCCGACCCGGCCTGGCTATCGGCGCTGGAGGCCCAGATGGCCGAGAGCGGGGCCCTGGTGGCCGTGGCCCGCTCGCGGACGCTGCTCGCCCTGCAGACCGAGGTCGACGCCCGCGCCGAACGGCCTTTCCCCCAGGCGGGACTGGCCCTGACCGGCGAGTGGGAAGTCCTGGCCGCCTCGGGGGTGGAGACCGCCGAGATCCAGGCGCGTCTGGCCTCCGCGCTGGAGCGCGGCCGCGAACGCGACGCCGCCGCCGGGCGCGCCCTGACCGGTCCGCACCGGGGCGATCTGGCCGTGGTGCACCGGGAAAAAGACCGTCCGGCCGCGGAATGCTCCACCGGAGAGCAGAAAGCGCTGATTCTGAACCTGGTTTTGGCCCAGGCGGCGCGGCTTTCACGTGCAGAATCGCAGCCAAACCCTATATTGTTGCTGGACGAAGCGGCCGCGCACCTGGACGCCAGGCGCCGCGCCGGCCTCTTCGACGAAATCGAGGCGCTCGGCCTGCAAGCTTTCCTGACCGGTGTGGACGAGCAGCTCTTCGATGATTTGAAGGGCCGCGCCCGAGGCGTTCGCGTCGACACCGGCCAGCTCACCATTCTGGACGATCGATGACCGACGAGACCCACATCCCGAACGGCGACGACTACGGCGCCGACTCCATCAAGGTGTTGAAGGGCCTGGACGCGGTGCGCAAGCGCCCGGGCATGTACATCGGCGACACCGACGACGGCTCGGGCCTGCACCACATGGTCTATGAGGTGGTCGACAACGCCATCGACGAGACCCTGGCCGGCTACGCCTCGGCGGTCGAGGTCATCCTGAACCAGGACGGATCGGTCACCGTCACCGACGACGGGCGCGGCATCCCCACCGACATCCACGAAGGCGAGGGCGTCTCGGCCGCCGAGGTCATCATGACCCAGCTGCACGCGGGCGGGAAATTCGACCAGAACTCCTACAAGGTCTCCGGCGGCCTGCACGGCGTCGGCGTATCGGTGGTCAACGCCCTGTCCGAATGGCTGCGGCTGAAGATCTGGCGCGCCGGCGAGACCCACGAGATGGAGTTCCGCCACGGCGATCCGGTGGTTCCGCTGAAGGTCACCGGACCGGCGCCCAAGCGTGCCGATGGCAGCCCCCTGACCGGCACCAGCGTCACCTTCATGCCCTCGCTGAACACCTTCGCGGCCATCGAATTCGACCGCAAGACGCTCGAGCACCGCCTGCGCGAACTGGCCTTCCTGAATTCGGGCGTGACCATCCGCTTCCGCGACCTCCGCGAAGCCAGCCCGTTCGAGGAGACCATGTCCTACTCGGGGGGCGTGGAGGCTTTCGTGCGCCACATGGACAAGGCCAAGCAGCCTTTGATCAAGGCGCCGATCGTCGTCCGCGGCCGCCGCGAGAAGGTCGAGATCGACCTCGCCCTGTGGTGGAACGACGGCTACCACGAGAATATGCTGTGCTTCACCAACAACATCCCCCAGCGGGATGGAGGCACGCACCTGTCGGCCTTCCGCGCGGCCCTGACGCGGGTGATCACCGGCTATGCCGAGAGTTCGGGCATCTCCAAGAAGGAGAAGATCGGCGTCACCGGCGAAGACGCCCGCGAGGGCCTGACCTGCGTGCTGTCGGTGAAGGTCCCCGATCCCAAGTTCTCCAGCCAGACCAAGGACAAGCTGGTCTCCTCGGAGGTGCGCCCGGCGGTCGAGGGCCTGGTCGGCGAAGGCATCGCCCAGTGGTTCGAGGAGAACCCGGCCGAGGCGCGCATGGTGGTGCAGAAGATCGCCGAGGCGGCCATGGCGCGCGAGGCGGCGCGCAAGGCGCGCGAGCTGTCGCGCCGCAAGTCGCCGCTCGACATCTCCAACCTGCCCGGCAAGCTGGCCGACTGCCAGGAGAAGGACCCGGCCAAGTCCGAGATCTTCCTGGTGGAGGGCGATTCCGCCGGCGGCTCGGCCAAGCAGGCCAGGAACCGCGAGAATCAGGCGGTGCTGCCGCTGCGCGGCAAGATCCTCAATGTCGAACGCGCCCGCTTCGACAAGATGCTGATCTCAGAGCAGATCGGCACCCTGATCACCGCCCTGGGCGCCGGCATCGGCCGCGACGACTTCGACGCGGCGAAGGTCCGCTACCACAAGATCATCATCATGACCGACGCGGACGTGGACGGAGCCCACATCCGCACCCTGCTGCTCACCTTCTTCTATCGGCAGATGCCGGAGCTGATCGAGCGCGGCTATCTCTATATCGCCCAGCCGCCGCTCTATAAGGCGTCCAAGGGCAAGTCCTCACGCTACCTGAAGGACGACACCGAGATGGAGGCCTTCCTCACCGAGGAGGGGACCGACGGGGCGGTGCTGGAGCTGTCCAGCGGCGAGCAGCGCTCGGGCCGCGACCTGCAGGACCTTGTGGCCAACTGCAAGACCGCCCGCGCCCACATCGAACGGCTGTCGATGCGCGCGCCCGCCTTCGCCATCGAGCAGGCGGCGATCGGCGGCCTGTTCGGCGACCATCCGGACCCGGGCAAGGTGGCCCACCGGCTCGATCTCTATGCCGAGGAGGGCGACGGCCCCTGGGAAGGCGCGCCCGCCGACGAGGGCGGCCTCGGCGGCTTCGTGTTCTCGCGGGTCAAGCGCAGCGTCTCCGAGCGGATCGTGCTGGAGGACGCCCTGATCCACGCCCTCGACGCCCGGCGCCTGGCCGAGCGGGGACCGGTGATGGCCGAGGTGTTCGCCGCGCCGGCGACCTTCCGGCGCAAGGA
>DATCFQ010000353.1:0-2764 GCA_036509495.1 Caulobacteraceae bacterium | reverse complement strand
TGGCCCTGGGGAGCGCTGGCATCGCCAAAGCGACGCCATCATATCCCGCCCATGCAGCCGGAGACTGGGCCGGAGCGATCGAGTCGGAAGGCGCGGCCAAGCACATCTTTGTGCACATCCATAAGACGCTTTCTGGCGGTTACGTCGGGACGATGGACAGCCCCGAGGGGGGCGATCGGAATGTACCAATCAGGCCTATCGGCGCCATCGACGACTCCTTTGCGTTTGCCGCAGGCGACGCCGTGTTTCGGGGCAAATGGGACGCTACGCGCGGCCAGTGGAGAGGAATCTGGACGGAAGCCGGCGCAAGCTGGCCCGTAAGTCTGAGGCAGGACGTCGACAACGCGACGAGCCCAAGGTTGATACGCAAGCCTGAATAGAGCGCGGCCGGTTCCGCGCCGGCTTCCCACCCCCATGCGGACGTTTGGAACTTCCTGGCGGGCGGGTGGTGTTCATTTTCGGACATTGGGAACTGCCTGCGTCGCCCCGATCGCGTCCAACCGATTGATCTTTGTAGTGTTTTTGGCAGCCAGGTTCCTTGTCATAGTGCGATGGCGCGCGGTCATGCGCCAGCCGACCTACTTCCGGAAGGTCCATGCTTCGCAATTACCTGGTCACGGCCCTCCGCAACTTGGCCCGCAACCGGCTCTATGCCGGCATCAGTATCCTCGGGCTGGCGGTGGCCTTCGCCGCTGCGATCCTGATCGCCCAGTTCGTGCGCAATGAGTTGAGCTACGACCATTGGGTCCCCGGTCATCTACAACACCTTCAACGTCCAACCCCGCCTGATCTCCCGATCCACCCTTCGCCGCTTCCGCGCCGAAGCCCACTATGCGTGGGCGACGGCCACCGTCGCCGCCTGATCCTGGAGCTGGGGGGCTCCCGAGCCTCGGTCAAGTCAACGTGTCAGTTCCCCCGATCCACCCTCCGCCGCTTCCGCGCCGAAGCCCACGATGCGTGGGCGGCGGCCACTGTCGCCGCCTGATCTTCGGCATCGGGAAAGCGTCTTCACACCCTGGCCGAGTTAACCTGTCAGTTCCGAGGGGCGCTTGATGCGCAGTTGCCATCACGGACGGCTCCGGACGCCAGGTTCAAGCCGGGATCGACCCCTGTCTCGGCCTTGAGGCCGATACAGATCGGCGGTGGAATGGGACGCCACACAAGGCGACGTCCCTAAACTTGGCCCGCGAACGAGCGTTAAGCGCAGACGCGGTGGTGATGATGCCAGCGGCAGGTTCGCCGGTAGTGGCGCTCCCAGCGATGTCCGTCTCCCTGACGCCCTTGCTGGTCATAGCGCCGACTGTCGTTCTGGCGGCTCTGGTCGCCAGCATTCCGGTCGACCGAATGCTGTCCCCGGTCAGAACGTTGCCCCTCGTCCTGGCGCTGGCTCTGGTCAGCGCGATAGTCTCCCTGCTGGGCGAAAGCCGGCGCGCTGAGCGCGAGGGCGGCTGCCACGAGCAAGCCTTTTGCGGCGCATTGCATCAGATGTTGCCTTTTTCTCTATAGACCAGCCTAACGCACGAGGTCGCGGAACGATGCCAGAGGCTCTGGGGCGGCGCTGCGTCAACGAGGCAGCCGCCGGCCTCCATCGCCATCTTCCAAAGCCCCTCCGAACTAAAATGGCCGCCACACGCCCCTAAGAACGACTCACTTATGCTATTAGCTCATCACGCTCCGCATCTTAGCCGGTTGTGAATTTTGGACTGACGCTGCCGCCCCCGGGCGTTTCGTCCCGCGACATGGCCGGTGCGTCCTATGGCTTAATCTCACGCGGCGGGACGAGCCTGGACTGGTTTGGTCGCTCCACACTGCTATAGTCCAGGTCGATGCGGCTCTTGCTTGTCATCTTCGCGATCTTTGGTTTGCTCGTCAGCCCGGTCGCCGCCTCCGCGGCGCAGGCGGCGTGCCGAGCCCCGATGCCATCCGGCGCGACGACCATGGGCAAGATGGCGAGCGTGTCGCACTCGCACGCCGCCCTTACGTCGGGCGATCCTTGCTGCGGTCACATCGGCGAGAAGGATTCGGCCAGGAGCTGCGCGCGGGACTGTGCGGCGACATGCACCGTGGTAGCGGCCCTGCCCGCGGCTGGCGTCAGCCTGCCGTTTGTGCTCGGCGCAGCGAACCTCGTGGTCGGCCCGGCAACGCCTGTCCATCCCTTCGAACCTTCCGCACAAGAGCGACCTCCGAAACTGATGTCTTGAGCCCAGCGCCATAGGGCGCCGGATTTCCCGTCCCGGACTCCTGGTCGGATGCCGGAGACCAAAGACATCACCGGAGCAACCCATCATGCCTCCCGCATGGATTTTGGCCGCCCTGTTGGTGGCCGGTTCGGCGCAAGCCGAACCGTTGACCTTCCACGCCGCACTGAATCTCGCCGACGACACCGCCCCCAGCATCGCGGCCAAGGGCAAAGGTCTGGAATCGGCGCGGGTGGCGGCGACCTCCGCCGGCCAGTTGCCCGATCCGAAGCTCGAGCTGGGCATAGAGGGCTTTCCGGTGTCGGGCCCAAACGCCTTCCATCCGGGGCGCAGCGACTTCAGCGACGTGAAGGTCGGGGTGATGCAGGACATCCCCAACGGCGGCAAACGCCGGGCGCAGGTCGACCGCGCTCATGCGCTGGTCGACACGGCCGCGGAGGAGGTGGAGGTCGAGAGCCTGGACGTGCGCGCAGCGACGGCGGGGGCCTGGCTCGATCTCTATTTCGCCCAGCGCAAGCTCGCCGGTCTGAACGGGTTGGAGAAGGATATCGACCTTTTCAAACAAA
>DATCFQ010000352.1:0-2535 GCA_036509495.1 Caulobacteraceae bacterium | reverse complement strand
CCGTCATGATCTCGCGATCGAACCGCTCCTCGGCGAAGGCGCTGACGACCCGGGGCAGAAGTTCGCCCTGGGCGTAGGCCCTGGCGGACTCCCAGACCATCCGCTCTTCCTCGGAGAGACGCGACTCCAGATCAAGCGGGTCTTCCCACCGGAAAGTCTTGGCGGTCTGGCCGGAATCGAGAGGCATATTCGGAGCGTCCTTAAGCTGGTTGTCCCTTATGGCGCGGAGGCCGTGGAATCGCAAAAGGGCGGACCGCGGGAGCCTCGGTCGTTCCGCGCGAACCCTCCCGAGTCCCGCAGGACGCTCCCACAAACGACACCGGCGTTACGGCGTCCGGTTCGAGCAATCTTGCCAATGTGAACTATCGACCCTGAACAGACTAAGGCCGGTCTGATATAGATGCCTAATGCTGTACGTCGTGGGCGGCTGTAGCCGAAGCGGTAAATCCACTCTGGCTGAACGAATGCGCGTCCGTCACGGCGTGCCGTGGTTTCCGCTGGATGCGATAAAGATGGGCCTGCACTTAGGCGCGCCTTCGCTCAGGATTCATCCAGAGGAGGACGATCTCGATACTGCCGACCGGATGTGGCCGATCATCAAAGGCTTGCTCGAACATCTCGAGTTCGATGGACGGGACTACCTGATAGGTAACCGTTCAGCTCCCCTTTTTGGTCAAGCTGGCATAGGCGAGGGATCGGTGCCTCGCCTGGCGCTGGCGACGGCGTTTTCGATCAAGGTCCACGGATTCAGACTTCGTCGTCGGCAAGTTTCGATGACGCTTAGGATGGCGGCGTAGGCGCGGCTTCCTTCGTCTGTGCGGGTCCCGTAACTGATGCGCCGGGCGATGACCGCGTGACGCAACGCCGTTTCTGCATCGTTGTTCGTGGGGGGAAGGTCGGGGTCGTGGACGAAGGCGGTGATCGCGTCCCAGTCGGTGAGGATTTCGCGGGCCAGAGCCCGGGCTTTCTGACCGTCGGCGTCTTTGTTGAGGAGACAGGCGCGCTTGAGCCGGGCCAGGATGGGGTTGACGGGGCGGAGGGTGGAGGCGTCCGCTTCCTTGTTTTCTGCGACCGTGTGGATCAGGGCGCGCATCTCGCGCACCAGCCACTCCCCGAAGCGGGAGGCGTCGTACTGATAACCGTCGATCAGGGCGATCCCTTTTCGGATCAGGTGTGCGACACACCGTTGACGACGCGGATAGCTGCGATAGGCGCCATAGCCGTCGCTCACCAGGACGCCGAGGAAGGCGTCGCCGATGAGATCCCGGATGGTCTCGGCATGCCGGCTGGAGATCCGGTAGATGGCCGTCGTCGAGCAGAGCGCCACCCAAAGCCAGCGTGGCTTGTGGCCCTGCTGGGGCCAGGGGGTCTCGTCGGCGTGGATCACGCCTGCGGCGCGGAGGGCATCGATGAGGCCGTCCACGATCGGCTCGCAGGCAAGGCCTGCCTCGCGGATGCACCGATCGATGCTGCCAATGGAGAGGCGCACATCCAGCCAGGCGGACAGGAACTCGGCGATCTTGGCGCGCGACATCCGATAGCGCACCGACAGGGCGGTGATGAAGCTCGTCAACCCCGGCCCCACAAGACTGGCTTCGCTCGGACGGAGTTGATCCTTGCGTCCCTCCAGGAGCGAGACACTGCCGGTGAGCGGCCGTGCGGCGGTCTTGGCGGCGCACGGGCAGGTGACGGCGAAGTAGCGGTGCTTCACGCAGCCCACGCGGACGCCGGCGGCCTGACGCTCAAGATCGAGCACCAGATGCGCGCTCGCCCCCTCATGGACGAACCAAAGCTCAAGTCCCTGGCCGCATCGCTCACAGTGGGAGGGATAATGATCCTCGGTTCTCTCGTGGATCAGCGCCTCCGAGCGCCATACGCCCTTGGCGCCGGGCTGCTTGCCCGGCTTGCGCTTGAGACCCGACGGCGTCGATCCCAAAGACGGCCCCAAGCCGGCCGTGGGCTTGGATGCTCCCGGCTGTCCAGGCAGGGGGCCAAGGCCCGGCAGGGGCCCCAAGAAGGGACTGTCTGATGAGGGCGGACGTGAGGAGTTGGTCGAGTTCTGATTAACGCGCTCGGCCAACTCCACCGTCATCGCGTGCAGACGGCAAACAAGTTCGACAAGCGCAGCTTGGTCGAGCGTCTCAAAGAACGCCCGATCCATAGACTTTAAATCGAGGGGGCCTTTGCGCGCCATGGGCCGAAGGAATCAAATCCTTCCGCCCAGCACGAGCGAAAAAGCCAGGCTGATTCAATCTGACGCACCCTCAGCCCGGGGGGGCTGAACGGTTACACCTGATAGAGGGTGTCAATCTGCGACCTCGAACTTTAGCTGGTTTTGTAGAGGAGATCGACGCACCGGTGCGGGTCTGCTTCCTTGGTTATCCTGATGCATCCATCGCGGCGAAGATGGTGCAGCTCGCACATTATGTGGGGCCCCCACATGATTGGCTGAGTCAAACCGGCCAAGTCAATGTGCGCCGCCATCTCGAAGCAAGCCGGCTATTAAGTCGAAAGCTGCGCGATGAGTGCACGACG
>DATCFQ010000351.1:0-3132 GCA_036509495.1 Caulobacteraceae bacterium | reverse complement strand
CGAAAAATTATCCAGGACGTGAATAGAGGCAGATCCGCACTATCTGACCCCGAGCTTCTTCTGCAGGTCCGACGATGAGGTGGTGTACTGGAACCTCAGCTTCTTGTCGGGATAGACGTAGCGGAAGGCCTGCTGGGCCATCAGGGCGGCTTCGTGGAAGCCGGAGAGGATCAGCTTCAGCTTGCCCGGATAGTGGTTGATGTCGCCGATGGCGAAGATGCCCGGCGTCGAGGTCTCGAACTTCTCGGTGTCGACCGGGATCAGGTTCTCGTGCAGGTTCAGGCCGAACTCGGCGACCGGCCCCAGCTTCATGGTCAGGCCGAAGAAGGGCAGGAAGGCGTCGGCCTTGATCGAGACCTTCTCGCCGTCGTTGTCGGTGAGGATCACGGTGTCCAGCACCCCGTCCTCGCCCTTCAGTTCGCTCACCTGGCCCAGCAGGAAGTCCATCTTGCGGGCCTCCACCAGGGCGTGCATCTGGGCCACCGAGTGCGGCGCGGCGCGGAAGCCGTCGCGGCGGTGGATCAGGGTCACGTGCTCGGCCAGCGGCTGCAGGTTCAGCGTCCAGTCCAGCGCCGAGTCGCCGCCGCCGTTGATGACGATGTGCTTGCCGCGGAAGCTCTCCATCTTGCGCACGGCATAGTGCACGCCGACGCCGGGACCCTGGTTCTCGTAGAGCTCGATGCCGGGGGTCGAGGGCTTCTTGGGCTGGAACGAGCCGCCGCCGGCGGCGATCACCACCACCTTGGCCTCGATGACCGTGTCCTGGTCGGTGGTCAGCCGCCACAGGCCGCCCGGGGTCCGGCTCAGCGCCACGGCCATCTCGCCGAGGTGGAAGGTCGGATGGAAGGGTGCGATCTGCTCGATCAGCCGCTCGGTCAGGTCCTGGCCCGAGATCACCGGCCACGCCGGGATGTCGTAGATCGGCTTCTCCGGATAGAGCTCGGCGCACTGGCCGCCCGGCTTGTCCAGGATGTCGACCAGGTGGCACTTCATGTCCAGCAGGCCCAGCTCGAACACCGCGAACAGGCCCACCGGCCCGGCGCCCACCACGATCACGTCGGTGGCGTGGACGCCGCCGGACTCCGCCGTGGCGAAGGCGCGCGCATTCATCTCGTTCATGACCGGTCCAAAGCCTCCCCGGGGACTATCGCTACAGGCTAGATGTCGCCGCCCACGTCCAGGGCGGGGCCGTCGGCCCGCGGCACGTGTATGCCGCATTCGGTCTTGTCGGAACCCGCCCAGCGTCCGCCGCGGACATCCTCGCTCTCGGCCGGCCTGGTGCAGGGCCAGCAGCCCACCGACGGATAGCCGAACTCCACCAAGGGATGGGCCGGCAGCTTGTGGCGCAGGGCGTAGGCGTCGAGCTGCTCCTTGGACCAGTTGGCCAGGGGATTGAATTTCACCTTTCCGTCGGCGGCCTCGACCACCTTCAGCCGCATCCGCGCCCCGCCATGGAAGCGCTTCCTGCCAGTGATCCAGGCGTCGAAGCCCTCCAGCGCCCGGTCCAGCGGCAGCACCTTGCGGATGTTGCAGCAGGCGTCGGTGTCGCTCTTCCAAAGGTCCTGGGCCGGATCGTGCACCGCCAGGTCGTTGTAGCGCGGACGCAGGTCGCGCACGTCGGTCAGGCCCAGCTCGGCCGCCAGCTTCTGGCGATAGTCGAGCGTCTGGCCGAACAGCATGCCGGTATCCAGGAACAGCACCGGGATGGAGGGATCGATCCCGGCCGCCATGTCCAGCAGCACCGCCGACTCCGCCCCGAACGAGGAGACCAGCGCCAGCTTGCCGCCATAGAGCTCCCACGCCGCGCGCAGGATCTCCTGCGGCTCGGCCGAACGCAGCCGCGCGTCCAGGGCGCGGACGTCGACGGCGGGGGCGTCCACCCGTTCGTCCAGCAGGGCGCTCATGACCAAGCTCCTACCTCCCCCGCCGCAGGCGGCGGGAGGGGGAGGTAGTTGTTGAGCGGCGACGTGAACACGCTCATCCGCCCGTCCCCCGTTCAACGAAGGCTGGGGTGCGCTCGTCGGCGGCGCGCTGGTAGACGTGGCGGTAGCGGTGCGCGGCCTCGGCCCACACCTCGGGGGTGGACCCGTCGGCGGCGGCGAAGGCGTCGATGCCGCAGCGGACCATGTGCTGGGCCTGCTCGCGCAGCACCTCGCCGACGGCGCGCAGCTCGCCCTGGTAGCCGTAGCGCTGGCGCAGCAGCCGGGCCGCCGACAGGTTGCGTCCGTCGCGGTGGCTGGGGAACTCCAGCGCCACCAGCGCCAGCCGCGGCAGGTCGTAGACCAGGTCTTCCACCGCCTCGGACGGGCTCAGTTTCACGCCCACCTTGCGTTCGGCCAGCAGGGCCTCGCCCTCGGCCATGAACCGCTTCAAAGACACGATCGCATCGCCGGCCGGCAGCTCGTCCTCGTCGCCGACCAGGGTGAAGCCGTCGTCTTCCCAGCCGAAGACGCCGTCCCGGAGCCTAATGAGCTTCGGCATAGACGGCCTCCTTGAACGGCTCGGGGCCCAGCCGGCGCAGGGTGTCCAGGAACCGCTCGCCCGGATGCTTGTCGCGCAGATAGGTGTCGACGATGCTCTCCACCGCATCGACCACCTTGTCGGTCGGCAGGGCGGGCCCGAGGATCCGGGCCAGGGCGGCGTCTTCCGCCCCCGAGCCGCCCAGCGAGAGCTGGTAGAACTCCTCGCCCTTCTTATCGACGCCCAATATGCCGATGTGGCCGAGGTGATGGTGGCCGCAGGCGTTGATGCAGCCCGAGATCTTGATCTTCAGCTCGCCGATCGCCTCGGCCCGCTCGGGGTCCTTGAATCTCAAGGCGATAGCCTGGGCCACCGGAATGGCCCTGGCGTTGGCCAGCGAGCAATAGTCGAGCCCCGGGCAGGCGATGATGTCGGTGATCAGGTCGATATTGGCCGTGGCCAGGCCGATCGCCTTCAGCCGGGCGAACACCTTGGGCAGGTCGTCCAGCTTCACGTGCGGCAGCACCAGGTTCTGCTGGTAGTTCACCCGCACTTCATCGAACGAATAGAGCTCGCCCAGCTCGGCGATGGCGTCCATCTGATCGGACGAGCAGTCGCCCGGGGTCTCGCCCGGCGCCTTCAGCGAGATGTCGACGATGGCGTAGCCCGGCT
>DATCFQ010000350.1:0-6499 GCA_036509495.1 Caulobacteraceae bacterium | reverse complement strand
CCAATTCCTCACAACGTCGTCGGCATCGAAAATCCCGGTAGTGAAAGCGTTGGTGATGATCGCGCCAGTCAGCTCGTCTTTGAAGCCCGACATCCGCGCCAAAGGAAGTTGGCCGAAGTGGAGCGTCCGTTCCACATAGATGGACGCGGTGACCGTCGCCGGCATGAAGGCCCCGTAGCCGTTGTCGATCAACACCTCGGGGGCGTCATAGATCGGAAGGTCAAGATGCTCGCCGGGATCAGCGGGAAAGCGGCCATCGTTCCACTTCCTGATTGCAGTTGGAAGCGGAATGCCGATGGGTTCGTGATCGGCCGCGAAGGCCATGCTGTTCGTGTGAAAATCCATGGGAAGAAGTAACGGCATGGGAGCGCTGCTGCTGATGCCAATCGAAATCGCAGCCCGGCGAAAGTCACAGAGTACGGGCACCTCTACGCGGGCCTGCCACTTATGCGGATCGGTATCGACCGGACTGTAAAGGTCAATCTTGAGGCCCGTCGCTCGCGTCTTTGCCGTGTCCGTGAATCCCCTCGGGCAGACAAGGACGCCTTTGTTGGCTCCGACATCCTCAACCAATCCTTGAAATTCTTCGACGCCTTTGACATCGAGCGGACGGCTCAGGTCTTTGCAGTCGAGGACAATCGTCATTTCGTACTGACCGATCCGCTGTTTCACCAGCACGTCGATCTGACGGTCCCGGCGGCTCAGCCGTCCGGGAAGACGAACATCGTGAAGGACCTCAGCGTCGGGGGCTAGCTGCGCCTGTATCTTGGCAACGAGTATCTCCAACTCTCTCGATGCTGCGGTCATGTTCTGGTTCTGCGCTACTGCGCGCCCTTCGGCTCGAACACGATCTTGAGCCGGGTGCCCGTCGCGTCTGCATACCGGCGAAGGGTGTTGAGCGAAGGGTTGCCCTTGCCGCCCTCAAGCCGCGCCACATTCGGCTGCGAGGTATGCATGCGGCGGGCGACCTCCTCCTGTGAGGTCTGGCCACGCGCCTCGATGAGGGCGGCGACCAGCGCGAACTCCTCGTCCTGCGCGTCGAAGGCTTCCCGGTAAGCCGGATCCTTGCGCCACTGTTTGAAGCTTTCCTCAACCGGGATGGGCTTCTTACTCATACGACCTCCTTTGAGCGCTCGCGCGCCAACTCCAATTCGCGTTTCGGTGTCTTCTGCGTCTTCTTGACGAAGGTGCGCAGGACGAACACCCGCCGGCCGGAGGCCGTGACGTAGATGGCCCGGGCGATACCGTCCCGGCCGATCAGCCGCATCTCCCAGAGCTTGTCCTCGAGATGCTTCACGTAGGGCTCGCGGACTTTCTCCAGCCCGTGGTCACGGATGAGGGTGACGATCCGCTCGAATCTGGCGCGCATATCTACCGGCAGGGCATCGAGCTCCGCCTTCGCCGCCTCGTTCACGAACAGGATCGACCAGCTCACGCACCCTCCGACGACATATCATATATGATATCGTCGCCATTGGCCAGAACGGCGGAAAGATCCGGTGACCCGGCTCGCCCCCCGGACCTCGGCCCCCGCTTAGCATTTCCCTCATCCAGGCCCGAGCCGGCGCATCCTCTCCGGAGCGGGGCGGAGGGTCCGTCCGGCTGATGGAGACGCCAATGACGGATGCTTCGAGCCGGCGAGCCTCGAATCACGCCGACGGCACGCGCCCTGGCGGCTGCGGATTCGGGCCTCCGTCCTCCGTAAAATACGGATGATTTATGGTGATTGGGCCTGGGACGTGGGGCTTGGGATGACCGCTTCCGGCTCCCCCGCCTTGCCTCCGTCCGCCCATCTGATACCCGTCCCCCGACGCGGATGTGGCGAAACTGGTAGACGCACTGGATTTAGGTTCCAGCGCCGCAAGGCGTGGAGGTTCGAGTCCTCTCATCCGCACCAATCGCCGGGGGGCGTTCATGCAAAGACTGCTGGCTGTCGGAATTCTGGCCTGGCTGGCCGTGGTGTTGCTGTCCTGGGCCGCCGAATAGGCGCCGAGTCAGCAGGCCTGGGCGGCGTCCTGCGGCGGCGCGGCGGCCGACAGCTTCTGGCCGGCGATCTCGAAGCGACCCTGCTGGACGGCCAGGCTGCGGTAGGACTGCTCGAGCGACAGATAGGTGTTGCGGGCCGTCCGGTCCCTGGCGTGGGCGGCGCGGTCGGCGAAGTGGTCGGCCTTGGCCTGAAGGTCCTGAACCCTGGTCACGCTCGCTCCTCAGCCCCCCGGCTCCGGACGAACTTGCGATGAGCCATTTTAGGCGTCGGCCGGGCAGGGCGCCACGCCAAACCAGCATCTTGGAGCCGCCGCCGGTCACGATCTCGCGACGGCGCAGCTTGCCGCCCGGCTTGCCGGCCACGCCCGACGCCACTAGCGTCATTGCGAAATCATGCAAACGCACCGGGGTAGGGCTATGAGGCGCACGTCGCTCGTCACACTGTTGGCCGTCTCGACCGCAAGCGCGGCCGCTGTCATCGCGCTGGGGGCGGGGACCTTCGCCGCGCGGCCGGCCATGGCCCAGGCGCCCGGGGGCGGGGAGGCATGCTCGGCGCTGCAGGCCCAGGGCCAGTTCAAGGATACCACGGTCAGTTCGGCCCAGGTGGTTCCTGCCGAAGCGGCCAAGGACCGGCCGGCCTACTGCGAGGTGACGGGGGTGATTTCGCCCGAGCCCCGCTCGCACATCGGGGTGGTCTATCGCCTGCCGGAAGGCTGGAACGGCAAGATCGTCGGCTTCGGCGGCGGCGGCTGGGCCGGCAACACCCGGATCGAAACCGCCCAGCAGGCGCTGAAGCGCGGCTACGCCACCGCCCAGACCGACGGCGGCCACAACGGCCCCAATGTCTGGGACACCAGCTGGGCGACCAATCCCGCGGCCGCCGCCGACTTCTCCTATCGCGCCATCCATCTGATGACGGTGATCAGCAAGGACGTGGCGGCGCGCTACTACGGCCATCGCCAGACCAAGACCATCTACCAGGGCTGCTCCACCGGCGGCCGCATGGGCCTGATGGAGGTCCAGCGCTTCCCCGCCGACTATGACGCCGCGACCGTCGGGGCGCCGGTCTACAACCTCTTGGTCCAGACCTCGGCGGTGGTGCGCGACCAGACCTTCAGCGCGCCGGGCGCGGGCTTCACTCCCGACCAGCTGGCCATGGTCCAGAAGGCGGCGCTGGGCGCCTGCGATGCCCGGGACGGAGCCAAGGACGGGGTGATCGCCGATCCGCGCAAGTGCGCCTGGGATCCGGCCGCGCTTCAATGCAAGGCCGGCCAGAGCGGCGAGCAGTGCCTGACCGCGCCGCAGGTCCACGCCCTGCGCAGCGTCTATGCCGGAGTGGTGCTGAAGAACGGCCGCAGGGCCTCCTGGGGGATGTCCCGGGGCGGCGAGGTGGGCTGGCCGATCTTCCTGCAGATCAACGCCTCCAAGCCCGACGCCACCAACGGCGGGGGCATGGGGAGCCTCGGCAAGGTCATCACCGGCGACGAGAGCTTCAGCATCGAAAGCTTCCGGCCCGACCGCGACGTCGCCCGCATCCGCGACAGCCAGTTCGCTCATGACTACGAAGCCAACGACCCGAACATCGGCGCCTTCATCAAGCGCGGCGGCAAGCTGCTGCTCTGGCACGGCTGGTCCGACCCCGGCCCCAGCCCGTTCGCCACCATCGAGTACTTCGACAAGGTGAAGGCGGCCAATCCGAACTCGGGCCAGAGCGTGCGGCTGTTCCTGGAGCCCGGCGTCTACCACTGCGGCGGCGGCCCGGGCCCCAGTGATGTCGACCTGCTGGGCGCCATCGACAACTGGTCCAAGACGGGCAGGGCGCCGGATACCCTTTTGGCCACCAAGGCCAAGTCCAACATCTCCCGCCCGCTCTGCCCGTTCCCGCAGGTGGCCCTCTACAAAGGCCACGGCGACCAGGACGTGGCGTCCAGCTACGCCTGCAAGGCGGGCTGAGCCGCCTTGATCACCGTCCTTGAGTACCGTCATTCGCGGGCTTGTCCCGCGAACCCATGATCGCTGGAGTCCAGCGGTGATCATGGATCGGCCGGACGAGCCGGCCGATGACGGTGGAGAGGGGAAGGGCGATCCGCCCCCGCGGGGCTTGGACGGCGCACGGGCTCATGACATAAGGCGCACGCCTCGCGGCCCCGCGTCCCACGCGGCGCGGAGCCGCCCAGTCTTCCGTTTCATTCGAGAATAAAGATGTCGCTGCAAATTGTTGAGAAGTCTGGCGAAGGCCTGAGCAAGGTCTACGGGGTGACGGTCCCGGCCATCGAGCTGACCGAGAAGCTGGAAGCCAAGATCGCCGAGATCACCCCGCGGCTGAATCTCAAGGGCTTCCGTCCCGGCAAGGTGCCCCCGGCCCACATCCGCCGCATCTACGGCAAATCGCTGATGGGCGAAGTGGTCGAGCAGACCCTTTCGGAGAGCACCCAGCAGGCGCTCGACGAGAACAAGCTGCGCCCGGCCGGCCAGCCGGACCTGAAGCTGGAATCCGACATCGAGCAGGTGCTCGCCGGCAAGGCGGACCTGGCCTACGAACTGGCGGTCGAGGTGATCCCGGAGTTCGAGCCGCTCGACGTCTCGACCTTGAAGCTGAAGCGCCCGGTCTACGAGCCGGCCGCCGCCGAGGTCGACGAGGCGATGAAGGATCTCGCCTTGCAGAACCGCACCTACGAGCCGCGCACCGGCAAGACCGTGAAGGCCAAGGACGGCGACATGGTGGTCACCGATTTCATCGGCCGTATCGACGGCGAGGCGTTCGAAGGCGGCTCGGCCACGGACGCCCAGCTCGTCCTGGGCTCGGGCCAGTTCATCCCCGGCTTCGAGGAGCAGCTGGTCGGCGCCAAGCCGGGCGGCAAGGTCACCGTGAAGGTCAGCTTCCCCGAGGACTACGGCGTCGAGAGCCTGAAAGGCAAGGCGGCCGAGTTCGAGGTCGACGTGAAAGAGGTGCGCGCGCCGGTCGAGTCTCCAGCCGACGACGAGTTCGCCAAGAAGCTCGGCATGGCCGATCTTGAGGCGCTGAAGGCAGCCCTGAAGGGCCAGCTGAAGACGCGCTACGACTCGATGTCGCGCTTCAAGCTGAAGCGGGCGCTGCTCGACCAGCTCGACACCAAGCACGACTTCCCGCTGCCACCGCGGATGGTGGACGCCGAGTTCGAGGGCATCTGGTCCCAGGTCCAGTCCGAGAACCAGCAACAGGGCCCGTCCGAAGAGGACAAGGACAAGACCGAGGAGCAGCTCCGGACCGAATACCGCAAGATCGCCGAACGGCGGGTGCGGCTGGGCCTGGTGCTGGCCGAGCTCGGACGCACGCACAAGATCGAGCTGACCGAGCAGGAGGTGCTGCAGGCCGCCCGTGAAGAGGCGATGCGCTACCAGGGCCAGGAGCAGCAGGTGTTCGACGCCATCCGTCAGAACCCGCAGATGATGGCCCAGCTTCGCGCCCCGCTCTACGAGGACAAGGTGGTCGAGAAGGTGTTCGAGCTGGCCAAGGTCACCGACCAGAAGGTGTCCAAGGAAAAGCTGCTCGAAGAGGATGAACTCCCCGCGGGCTACGGCGGCTGAGGGCCGGACTCCGACGATGACTGACCCGGGTTCCCAGGTTCGCTCCAGGCTCACGGCAGCAGCCGTGCTGGCGCTCGTGGCCCTGTTCATCCAGACGCTGATCCCGCCCGGCTTCATGCTCGCCGCCTCGAGCGGCGGCGCCCCGGCCATGGTCATTTGCACCGGCCACGGACCGCTGGCGCTGACCGAGCCCGGTGATCACCAGCTTCCGCCGCAAAAGCAGAAGGCCTCTGGCGCCTGCGCCTTCGCCGGACACGGCGCCGCGCCGATCCTGCCGGCCCCGCCGGCGCCGATCGCCATCCAATGGGCCGCCGCTGCGCCGGCAGCCGCCAAAACCCGCCCGAGCGTCTTCATCGGCCGCGGCCTCGCCGCACCGCCTCCCGCCCGCGCGCCGCCGTCCTTCCTGGCCTGATCCGCTCGCCCCCATGAGGGGTGTCATGGCCGCCACGCGGCCGCCGATCTCCAGAGAGGACCCCATGACCCATCCATCCAAGCGCGCCCTGCTGGCCGCCGCCTGCGCCAGCCTGGCCTTCGCCGCACCCGCCTTCGCCCGTGACCACGGCGCCGGGTCCATCAAGATCACCGACGCCTGGTGTCCGCCGACGCCGCCCGGCGCCCCCACGGCGGCTGGCTATCTGACCATCGCCAACACCGGCCGCGCGCCCGACCGGCTCCTGGGCGGCTCGACGCCCGTCGCGGCCCAGGTCCAGCTGCACAGCATGACCACGACTGGCGGGGTGATGCGCATGCGCCCCATCGTCGGCGGCCTCGCCATTGCGCCCGGCGCCGCCACGAGCATCCAGGCCGGCGGCGAGACGCATCTGATGCTGATCGGCCTGAAGCGGCCCCTGGTCGCCGGCGATCACGTGGCCATCACCCTCGACTTCGCTCGCGCCGGCCGCGTCCCGACCGACTTCGTGGTCAGGCCTCCGAGCGGGACCCACCC
>DATCFQ010000349.1:0-3807 GCA_036509495.1 Caulobacteraceae bacterium | reverse complement strand
ACAGATCGGTCTGCAGCGACTGCAGCTCGCCCTTGCGGGCCAGGACGGTCTCGACCTGGCTGATCCTGCCGCCGACCAGCTTCAGCCGGATGGCCATCAGGGCGATATTGCCGTTCTCCCGTACGGTGACCAGGGCGCCGGCCTGGCCGCGTTCGGGATCGTCGAAATCGAGCCGGAAGGGGCCGAGGCCGCCATTGGTCTGCCAGAGCCCGTCGCCAAGCTTCAGAGGCGCGCCATCCTCGGTGAAACGGACGTCGGGCGTCACCGCCAGCCGGGCCGGATCATGGGCCACGAGGGCGGAAAGGTAGCGGTCCATCGCCTGGGTCAGGCAGGCCCGGCCGCATGCCGGCTTGGCCGCCGCCGGCGCCGCGCCCGTCGCGAACGCGGCCGAGATCGCCAGCGCCGCCAGTCCAGCCCCTCCGCGCATGACGCGATCTCCCCTGATGTCGTTTGGGCCGACTATGCGCCGGACGGCCGGCGATTCAACTGTCGTGGCGACGCTTGAATTCTATCATGGCTCGATATAATGAGCATCGTCCCCTGCCGTTTCGCGCCGTCGCCGGGTAGCCAGCGGCGACGGCGCGGATCCGGCGCTAGTATCCCGGTTCCGACGTTCGCCAGCGCGAATTGCAGCCCGAGACGGACTTCGGAACCGATGAGGACATCCGAAGTTCGCACCAGCGCCGCCGCAATCATCTTGCGAACTTCAGATTCACCACACTAGCCAAGCTGAGCATGACAAAATCCCTCTACGCCCTGCGGCGCAGCGCGCCTGACTCTTCCTCCAGCCATGCGCTCGGCGACTTCACCGCCGACCGTCGCATCCTGGTGCTGGTCGCCATGGCGCTGCTGATCGGCGCCGGCGGCGCGCTGGGCGCGTGGCTGCTGCTCAAGCTGATCGCCCTGGCCTCCAACCTGATCTGGCTCGGGCAAGTCTCGACCCGGACGATGAGTTTCGCGCACGTACATCCGGGGCCCTGGATGGTGCTGGCCCCTGCCCTGGGGGGGCTGGCGATCGGGCTGATGGCCCGCTTCGGCTCGGACAAGATCCGCGGTCACGGCATCCCCGAGGCGATCGAGGCGATCCTGATCGGCGGCAGCCGGATGTCGGCCAAGGTCGCTCTGCTCAAGCCCCTGTCCTCGGCGATCGCGATCGGGTCCGGCGGGCCGTTCGGCGCCGAGGGTCCGATCATCATGACCGGCGGCGCACTGGGTTCGCTGTTCGCGCAGCTGTTCCACCTCAGCGCCGCCGAACGGAAGACCTTGCTGGTGGCCGGCGCCGCGGCGGGCATGACCGGCGTCTTCGGCACGCCGGTGGCGGCGGTGCTGCTGGCGGTGGAGCTGCTTTTGTTCGAGTGGAAGCCGCGCAGCTTCCTGCCGGTGGTCGCGGCCTGCGTCGTGTCCATGGCCTGCCGACCGTGGCTGATCGGCTCGGGGCCGCTGTTCCCGGTGGCCTTTTTCCCCGACCTGTCGACGCTGGGCCTCCTGCTATGCATCGGCGCGGGGATCGTCGCCGGACTGCAGTCGAGCCTCCTCACGGTGCTGCTCTATGGCGCCGAGGACCTGTTCCCGAAGCTGAAGCTGCACTGGATGTGGTGGCCGGCCATCGGCGGCGTCGTCGTCGGCCTCGGCGGCCTGTTCGACCCCAGCGCGCTGGGCGTGGGCTATGACGTCATCCGCGCCCTGCTGCACGGCCAACTGCCGGTGGGCGAGGCCACCCGCCTGCTCGTGGTGAAAGCGGCGATCTGGGTCGTCGCCCTGGCATCGGGCACTTCCGGCGGGGTGCTGGCGCCGCTGCTGATCATGGGCGGCGCGCTGGGCGCCATCGAGGGCCATTGGCTGCCGGGCGGCGCCGGCTACTGGGCGCTGATCGGCATGGCCGCGATGATGAGCGGGACCATGCGTGCGCCGCTCACCGGCTCGCTGTTCGCGGTCGAGCTGACCGGCCAGTTCGACGTGCTGCTGCCGGTGCTGGCAGCCTCGGGCGCGGCCTATGGCGTGACCGTGCTGCTGATGAAGCGCTCGATCCTCACCGAGAAGATCGCTCGCCGCGGCGTACACATCACCCGCGAATACAGCGTCGATCCGTTCCAGCTCATGCGGGTGGGCGAGGTGATGGTCGCGGCCGTGGAATCCCTGCCCGCGTCCCTGCCGGTCGACGAAGCGGTGGCCTTCTTCACCAGCGAGACCCCGCGCCACAAGAGCTATCCGGTGGTGGACGAACATGGGGTCGCCGTGGGCATGGCGCCCCGCGCCGAGATCCTGCGCTGGATGACCGAGGGCGCCCACGAGGGCCAGACCCTGGGCGAGGCGGTGTCGGACGCCAGCATGGTCCGCGCTCGCCCGGAGGAGCTGGTCGGCGGCCTCGCCGAGCGGATGGTCGAACACGACGTCGGCCGCGTGCCCGTCGTCGACGAGCGCGGGCGGCTGGTGGGCCTGGTCACCCGCAAGGACCTGCTGCGCGTGCATTCGCGGCGCAAGGCGAGCGAAAGCGACCGTGAGACGATGATCGGGCCGGGCAGGTTGCAGTCGGCCTAGCCAAGCCTGGACAGGATCGCCCGGCCGGGGCTTCATCGCGCCGCCGTGACCCTGTTCCAACTCGCCGCTCTGTTCCTGACCCTGGTGGCCGTGGTCGGCTGGCTGAACGCCCGCCTGCTGCGTCTGCCGCAGGGCGTGGCCATGCTGGCCGCGGGCCTGATCGGCGCGCTCTGCCTCTATGGGCTGAAGCGCCTGAACCCGGGGCTCCACGCCGCCGCCGACGCCGTGACGGTGATCGCCCGCGTCGACTTCCCGCAGACGGTGGTCGGCTACATGCTGGCGTTCCTGCTGTTCGCCGGGGCGATGCAGGTCGACCTGCACGAGCTTCGCCGGCGGCGACTAGCGGTCTGGACCCTGGCGACCTTGGGAGTCCTCGCCTCGACCGTCCTGGTCGGCGGCGGGGTCTGGCTGGCGGCGCGGGCGCTCCGTGTCGACCTGCCACTGGCCTGGGCGCTGGTGTTCGGCGCCCTGATCAGCCCCACCGACCCGGTGGCGGTGCTGTCGACCGTGCGGCGCGCGCGGCTTTCGAAGGGGCTGAAGGCCATTCTGCAGGGCGAGGCCCTGTTCAACGACGGCGTCGGCATCGTCGTCTTCGTGGCCCTGGCGGCGCTCGCCGGCGGCGGCCAGGCTGGCGCCGGCTCTGCGGCCCTGTCGGTGCTGGTGACCTCGGGCGGCGGCCTGATGTTCGGCCTGGGCTGCGGCTATGCGGCGGTGCTGGCGATGCGGGCGATCCACGACGACGCGGTCGAGGTCGCCATCTCCCTGGCCCTGGCCACCGGGGTCTATGCGGCGGCCGGCGCCCTGGGGCTCAGCGGCCCGATCGCGGTGGTCGCGGCGGGGCTCTTGATGGGCGCCCTCGGCATTCGAACCACGGTGAGTCAGACCGCCCAGCGCCATGTCCGCAGCTTCTGGGCCCTGGTGGACGAGATCCTCAACGCCCTGCTTTTCCTGCTGCTGGGCCTGGAGTTGCTGGTCGTGCCGGTGGACCTGAAGAGCGCGGGCCTCGGCCTGATCGCCATACCCCTGGTGCTGGCCGTGCGGCTGGCGACGGTGCTGCCCTGGGGCGCCTATTTCCACTTCCGCCAGGCCGAGCGCGGCCCCAGCCTGATCCTCGCCTGGGGCGGGCTGCGCGGCGCCCTGTCCCTTGCGCTGGCCCTCGACGTCGCCGCCAATCCCTACAAGCCCCTGATCCTGACCGTGACCTATGCAGTGGTGGTGTTCTCGGTGGCCGTGCAGGGCCTGACCTTCGGCCCCCTGGTGGCGAGACTC
>DATCFQ010000348.1:0-5885 GCA_036509495.1 Caulobacteraceae bacterium | reverse complement strand
CGCGAATTGTCGCCGAAGCCCGGCCAGAGGAACTTGCCGCGGGCGTCCTTGCGGAACCAGTTGACGAAATAGATGCGGGGCAGCTTGGCCGGGTCGGTGCGCTCGGCCATCGACAGCCAGTGCTTGAAATAGTCGCCCATGTTGTAGCCGCAGAACGGCAGCATGGCGAAGGGATCGCGGCGCAGCTCGCCGAGCTTGTTCTCGGCCGCGGCGGTGCCTTCCGACGCGACATTGGACGCCATGAACACGCCGTGGGCCCAGTCGGTGGCCTCGGTGACCAGCGGCACGGCCGAGGCCCGGCGGCCGCCGAACAATATGGCCGAGATCGGCACGCCGTTGGGATCCTGCCACTCCGGCGCCGCGACGGGGCACTGGCTGGCGGGGGCGGTGAAGCGGGCGTTGGGATGCGCCGCCGGTCCCGGAGTCTCGGGCGTCCAGTCCCTGCCGCGCCAGTCGGTCAGATGCGCCGGCGGCTCGTCGGTCAGGCCTTCCCACCAGACGTCGCCGTCGTCGGTCAGGGCGACATTGGTGAAGATGCAGTTGGAGTGCAGGGTGTCGATGGCGCTCTGGTTGGTCGAGACGCCGGTGCCCGGCGCCACGCCGAAGAATCCGGCCTCCGGATTGATCGCGTGCAGCCGGCCGTCGGCGCCCAGCCGCATCCAGCAGATGTCGTCGCCGATGGTCTCGGCCTTCCAGCCGGGAATGGTCGGGCGCAGCATGGCGAGATTGGTCTTGCCGCAGGCGCTGGGGAAGGCGGCGGCGATGTAGTGCGCCTTGCCCTCGGGCGAGGTCAGCTTGAGGATCAGCATGTGCTCGGCCAGCCAGCCTTCGTCCCTGGCCATGATCGAGGCGATGCGCAGAGCGTAGCACTTCTTGCCGAGCAGGGCGTTGCCGCCATAGCCGGAGCCGTAAGACCAGATCTGCCGGCTCTCGGGGAAGTGGACGATGTACTTTGTTTCGTTGCACGGCCAGGCCACGTCGGCTTGGCCGGGCTCCAGCGGCGCGCCGACCGAGTGCACCGCCGGCACGAAGAAGCCGTCCTCGCCCATGGCGTCCAGCGCCGGCTGGCCCATGCGGGTCATGATCCGCATCGACAGGACCACATAGGCGCTGTCGGTGAGCTCCACGCCGAGCGCCGAGATCGGCGAGCCGAGCGGGCCCATGCAGAAGGGCACGACGTACATGGTGCGCCCGCGCATGCAGCCTTCGAACAGGCCGTTCAGGGTGGAGCGCATCTGGGCGGGCTCCATCCAGTTGTTGGTGGGGCCGGCGTCCGCCTCCTGTTCGGAGCAGATGAATGTGCGGCTCTCGACCCGCGCCACGTCCTTCGGATCGGAGGCGGCGTAGAAGGAGTTGGGGCGTTTGGCCGGATTCAACCGCTTCAGGGTGCCGGCGGCGACCAGCTCTTCGCCCAGCCGCTCCCATTCCGCCTGCGAGCCGTCGCACCAATGCACGCGGTCCGGCTGGGTGAGCGCCGCGATATCGCGGACCCACTGCACCAGCTTGGCATGCCGGGTCGGCGCCGGTTCAATCGCACAAGGAGGGGCCGAACGACCGATCGCGGGTGAGGCCTCTTGCATCGGCTATTCCATAGGTGACCACGAGAAATCATAATGGCAGATCAAGCTGCACAATAGCGACTCCCGGTTTGGTCGCTAATCCATGCTGTCCTGAAGGCGGCGGGTCTGTCGCCGCTCCTAAGCAACGGCCGGTGCTTTGGCCGGTCCGCTCCTAAGCCAAGCTGCGCCGGCCCGTCGTGACACGCCTCGACAAAAATGGCGTCACGCACCCCCCGACCATCCACCAAGCTATCCTTGACTGCATGTCGGGACAGGACACTTGGGGGCGGCCGGAGCCGGTTGGGACCCGGAAATAGAGCCGGCCGCCCCCGCCGCCATAGACGTGTCCATGACGAGGCCGCAGCCTAGGGCGCGTTCGAACGCAAGGAAATGATCTCGAGGATCCCGTCTCTCATCGGTCGGCACTTTGGGTGGCGGCAGCACAATTGATAGGCAAAACAAGAGCGCCAACTCCTTGAAACGTCGGTGCGCACGCCCGACTCAAACGAAGGGCAATCGCAATCGCGCCGTTCTGGGCGGAAATTTGGAAGGCCCGATCATCAGCGGCGCCCAGCGGCGCCCCAGCAATGATGGACGCCGGTCGAACGGTGAGGGCGCTTGGATGTAATCCAGAGATCCGATGATGGCGTGGCCCCCGAGGGTCTATCGGTCCTGCAGCACCGCCACGCCTGGCAGCGTCTTGCCTTCCATCCATTCTAGGAACGCTCCACCGGCTGTCGAGACATAGGTGAAGTCCTCCGCCACCCCGGCCATGTTCAGCGCCGCGACGGTGTCGCCGCCGCCGCCCACCGCCACCAGCTTGCCGGCCTTGACCAGCTTGGCCGCCTGGCGGGCCGCCGCCACCGTGCCCTTGTCGAAGGGCGGCGCCTCGAACACCCCGAGCGGACCGTTCCAGACCAGGGTCCTGGAGGCGGCGATGGCGTCCAGGATGCGCTTCAGGCTCTTGGGGCCCACGTCGAAGATGCTTTCGTCAGCAGCGACGCCGTCCAGATCGACGGCGCGATGTTCGGCGTAGGATTGCAGCTTCCTGGCCACCACCACGTCGGTGGGCAGCAGGAGCTCGCAGCCGGCCGCTGCGGCCTTGCCGAGGATCTCGCGAGCGGTTTCGGCCAGGTCCTTCTCGCAGAGCGAGGCGCCGACGCCATGGCCCTGGGCATAGAGGAAGGTGTTGGCCATGCCGCCGCCGATGGCCAGGCGCTGCAGCTTGCCGACCAGATTGTCCAGCAGGTCGAGCTTGGTCGAGACCTTGGCGCCGCCGACGATGCCCATCACCGGCCGCTCGGGCGATCCCAGGGCCTTTTCCAGGTGCTCGAGTTCGGTCTGCATCGCCCGGCCCGCATAGGCCGGCAGCACCTGGGCGATCCCTTCGGTGGAGGCGTGGGCCCGATGGGCGGTGGAGAAGGCGTCGTCGACATAAAGATCGCCGAGGCTGGCCAGGGCGCGCACATAGGCGGGATCGTTGGCTTCCTCGCCGGGATGGAAACGCAGGTTCTCCAGCAGCAGCACTTCGCCGTCCTCGATGCGGGCCACGGCCTTTTCAGCCACAGGGCCGATGCAGTCGTCGGCGAAGGCCACGGGGACGCCAAGCAGCTTCGCCAGGGGCTCCACGATCGGCTTCAGGCTCATCGATTCCACCCGCCGGCCCTTGGGCCGATCGAAGTGGGAGATCAGGATCACCTTGGCGCCCTTGGCCCTGAGTCCCTGGATGGTCGGCAGCGCGGCCTTCAGGCGGGTGTCGTCGTTGATCCGCCCGCCCTCCATCGGGGCGTTGAAATCCACGCGCACGAGCACCCGCTTGTCCGCCGCGTCCATGTCGTCGAGCGTGCGGAAGCCCATTTGACCCGCCATCGAAGCCAAATCATAGTCGTTCGCCCACGACAAGGCGCCGTCTGTTCATCTTGTCCTCAAGGACGATTCGTCAAGGGCCCGGCTGATCCCTTGCGATGCTCAGCGCTCCGCTCGAGGACATGGCGTCGTGCAGTCGCTGCCGCTAAGAACGCTTCCCATGGGCCATCCCCCTCCTGCAGCCTCAAAGGCAGACTGAAACTTCGAGTGGGGCTTCATGGGAAGTCGTCAAGGGTCGTCCTTAGGCTGAGTTTGGTCCGAAGATTGCTCAACGATTTCGAACTATGGAGGGCTCGCCCCCAAGCGCTGACTTGGTAAGGTGGCGTAGGTTCTTATGAAGGTCCATATGGCCAGCCGATGCTTTGAATTTGGTCATCTGCGAGAGGCTGAGGCCTTCCGCACCGCCTTCTATCGTTTTCTTGAACTCAATTGGGATGAGGCCAGCCAGCCAAGTGGGGAGTGCCGCTTGCGCACGGAGCCCGCGTCACAGGGCGAGATGCTGACCGTGGTCCTATGGAGCGAGGCTGCCCTCGAACAATTTGTCATTTTCTGGGACGGATTCCGCAGGACTCATTACCAAAGCGGTCCATCGCTGATCGGCCGCTAGAGGTCTTAAGGACGGCGCTGGAAAAGAGGAGCCCCCGCAAGTCTAGCCGAGGGGCTTGCGCGCAGAAGGCAGTCTATACCGATGGTAAGGGGGATGGGCGGAGCCCGCGGCGGACCATGGCCGGGATCGATGAGGCCCCCGATAGTTGAAGCGAAGGCCTTGGATCTTGGCCGCCTAGCCGGGGGTCGAGGACCAGGTAACTTGATCGAAGATTGACCTGTCGGCGCACACGAATGGAGGCGTCGGCGAGGATCCACGGCGCTAACGTCGGGCGCGGCGCGCCGAGCCCCCGGAGTTCAATCAGCTCGCCGTGGCGCCGAAACCTCGGAACTCTGAAACCGACGCGCCCCGCACGGTGCAATTCATCACGACGTTGGCGCCTGGCGGTGGAGCATTGATCTCATTCAGGAACCCCCATTTCATGCCTTTCTTGGGCCGTCGATCGACGGCGGCGCACCTGACGAACCGCACGTTTTGAGGGTAGACGCTATCGGGCCTCGCATGGAGCACGCCAAAGCCAAAGGTTGATTGCGGAATGTCGAGCCGGCCACAGTCCAGCGCCTGACACTCCAGAAACTCTATGTCTTCTGGCGGCGGGTCCGATAGCTCCGATCGGCCACTCACCACGAAACCACCAAGGCCGCACGCTTCGGCGATGGCCCCGGATACTCGGACGTGCTGGGCGCTGTTGGCGAATTTGAATCCCCAGGTCCAGCAATTCGCCGCATGGCCCCTGACGATCTGAAAGTCGTGATTGCCGTCCGACCCCGTGACGTCCAGTCCCTGTCCACAATCGGACACCGTCAGGTCGGTGATCCTAAAGGCCTGACAGCCAGAAACCGCTATGGCTCGGTTGTTGTCGCGAGAGAAGCCCTGGTCGTCGACTCCCCCTAAGTCGGTCACCCATGGCCGGACGAGTTCGAACTGACGGCAACGGTTAAGCCAGATCCCGTGCAGAATGTCGTCGCGGGGCCTTTGATGCCGGTGATAGCGGATAGAGGACACTTTCGGGTCCTCGATCGAGAACACTGAACAGTCCGATAGGGTCAGGCTCGTGCCGACGCCGCCGCCCGTCGCGACGACGCGGCTCATCTTGAACTGCGAGCAGCGCAGGAACCAGAATCCTCCCTGCTCGCCGACGTCGGATTCGACAAAGGCATTGTCGTCTCCATTGCTCCTGAGAAGGCGCACATTCGAAAAGTTGAAGCCGCTCGCGTTCTCGATCGAGAGCACGCGCCCGCGTTCCGAACCGGCAAATTGACGGAGGACGCAGTTGGACGCGCCCTTGAACATCGCCCCAATGCGGAGCGATCCGACGACGCCATAGGTCAGCCCTTCCCCGTCTACGGGCCGGCCGCTCGAGAATGCCTTGACGAGGGCGGCGCTGTCGTCCGACACGCCATCCCCTCGCGCACCGAACTGACGGATCGTCCGCGTGGCTGTCGCCGCCTGCGCCCGAGCCAAATCCGCGAGAACGAAGACGGCCCCCGATAATATGCGCCTCCTGCCGATATCGGCGAGCATAGGCACAGCTCGGCCCGGGTGACCTCGCGACATGACCATCATCGGATCCTCTTCGCGCCCTCAAAACCGCTCTCCCTGCATAACGCAAGAGCAAGGAGGGTCATCCAACAACACCATCAAGAAGACTCATGCGTGCCGCTCATGGCACACGACACGTCAATTCGCGCTCCACCGCAGAAGCGCGCCACCCCTGATTCAGAGGTCGCCACGCGCCTTGATGATGCGTCATTCGGGCCGACCTGACCCCCCGTTTCTCAACCGGCCGGGACGAGACTTCGGCGCTGATCTGATCCCTCGTCGTTGGCGGCTGCAAGAGGCCGCCCCGCAGG
>DATCFQ010000347.1:0-14332 GCA_036509495.1 Caulobacteraceae bacterium | reverse complement strand
CCAAGCCGATGAGTAAGGCGTCTGCAACGGAGGCGGCGAGCGCCGGGGCCGCCGCCGATGACTCCGACGCGCTCGGCCAGGTCGCGGCCGCCTGGAAGATCGGCGGACCCGACTATCTGCCCTACCGCGTCACCCTGTTGGCCAAGCTGCTCGATCGCTGCACCACGCGGCTGCTGCAGGGCAGCTCGGGGCTCAGCGTCGCCGAATGGCGGGTGCTGGCCCAGCTCGCCATCGCCTCCCCCGACTCCGCCTCGGTCCGCCAGCTCGCCGAACAGGCCTGGGTCGACCGCGCCGAGGTCAGCCGCGCGGCGGCCTCGCTCGAGCGCCACGGCTATATCGAGCGGCGCGACAACCCCAAGGATCGGCGCAGCCCGCTGCTCTACTGCTCGGACAAGGGCATGGCCCTGTATCGCCGCGTCTCGCCCTCGCGGATGCAGTTCCACGGTTCGCTGACCGCGATGCTCGGCCCCGAGCAAGCCCGCCAGATGGAGGCCGCCATGCTGACCCTGGCCAGGCAGTGCGTGGACGAGCTGGAAGGCGAGCCGACGACCGGCGCCAGGCGCGGCCGCACGGCCACCCGCGAATAAGGAAAAGGCCGGCGCACGAGGCGCCGGCCTTCCAGAGGTCTTCATCCTGGGACGAAGGATCAGAAGCTCTTCTTCAGCGAGACGCTCCACTCGCGCGGCATGGCCGGCTCGCCCGACACCGATCCGCCGCCGGCCCCGGTCAGGTCGAAGGTGGTCAGGTAGTAGAGCTTGTTGGTGAAGTTGGTGACCTCCAGCGCCGCCTCCCAGCCGCCAGTCGCCGCCCGCCAGGTCAGGCGCGCGTTGGCGACAGTGTAGGCCGGGATCTGGTTGAGCGGGCCGTTGACCGCGTTGGAATAGACCGAGTCCTGATAGGCGACGTCGACCCGCGGGGTCAGCGACCCCTTGTCCATCACATCGAAGGCGTACTGGACCCCCGCGCTCCATTTCCACTTGGGCGTATAGGGCGTCGACATGTCGGGCGTGATGCCGGTGCTGGGATTCAGGCTGCTGGCGAGATAGCCGAACTTCAGATAGCTGGCCGAACCGTCGATCTGCAGGCCGCCGAAGGGGTGGATCTCGGTCTCGGCCTCCACGCCGCGCACGTCGGCGTTGCCGCCGTTGACCGGCAGGGCGCAGGGGCCCGGCCCGCCGAACTGCGGGCAGCTCAGCAGGGTCAGCTGGATGGCGTCGTACTTGTTATAGAAGGCGGCCAGGTTGAGCTGGACGTGGCGGTCCAGCCACTGGCTCTTGATGCCGACCTCGTAGGCGGTGACCGTCTCGGGTCCGAACGGCTGAACCTGGGCCGGCACGAACGGCCGCGGGTTGATGCCGCCGCCCTTGAAGCCGGTGGAAATCTCCGCATAGGTCATGAAGTTCGGCGTCCACTGGTAGTCGACGTCGCCCCGGTAGTCGACGTGGGTGCCGGCGTAATGGCCGGTGATCCCGTTCAGCGAGCCGACGATGAGGTTGTCGGAGCCGTCACGGTTGAGGCGGACGTAGGTGTAGTCCTTCGCCTCGTCGGTGTAGCGGATGCCGCCGGTCAGGTTCAGCTTGTCGGTGACGTGCCAGGTGGCCTGGGCGAACCCCGCATAGGTATGCGAGGGCACCGGATCGTCTCCCAGGAAGTCCAGGACCAGGCCCGGGTACCAGAGGTCCTGGTGGCTGGCGTAGGTGCTCTTCTGGGTGAAGTAGAAGCCGCCGACGGTCCAGTCGATCAGCTTGCCGAGATTGCCGTTCAGCCGCAGCTCTTCGCTGATCTGCTGGTGCGCCAGGTGCTCGACGCCGAGGCCCAGCGGCAGCGGCGAGACGTCGTTGTCCTCCGACCAGTCGGAGGTGTAGCCGCGGAAGGCGGTGATCGACTTCAGGCTGAGGCTGTCGTTGAACTTGTAGTCGATCGTGCCCGACAGGCCCCAGCCCTTGTACTGGCTGGCGTCCGAGGCGGTCAGCGGGTCGGCCGACAGCGGCCCGGTCCGCCCGGCCGGCATGTAGAAGCTGGCGTAGGACGCGTAGGGGTTGGAGGGGATGAACTGCGGGCCGTAGGTGACGCCGTTCACGCTGGTCAGAGCGGCCGGTGAAACGCCGAACGGGCCGGGCGCGGTGCTGAGCGGCAGGGCGTGGATCAGCGTCGTCGCCGGGTTCTCGGAGTTGTCGTAAGTGTAGTCGCCGATCAGCTGGACGCTGAGCTTGTCGTTGGGAACCCAGCGCATCGCGAGGCGCGCGGCGCTGTAGCTCTTGCCGCCCTCATGCCCGGTCACGCAGTCGGGGTTGGAGCCGACCATGTTGGGGACGCCGGAGCTCGGATTGAGGCAACCGTAGTCGTAGCGGGTGACGTAGCCGTCGTAGTGGTTGGTCACCGCCGACAGGCGCACGAACAGCTGGTCGGGGACCAGGGCGAAGTTGATGCCGGCGCGAGCCTCCAGATGGTTGAGGCTGCCGTAGGTGCCTTCCAGATAGCCGCCGTCGCTGGCGTCCGGCGCCTTGGAATAGAGCTTCACCGCTCCGCCGATGGAGTTCATCCCGGCCAGGGTGCCCTGCGGGCCGCGCAGGATCTCGACGCGGTCGAGGTCGAGCAGGTCGAGGATCGAGCCGGTCAGGGTCGGATAATAGACGTCATCGACATAGAGGCCGACGCCGGGCTCGAGCGCCGGGTCGAAGTCGTATTGGCCGATGCCACGGATCGAGGCGCCGAGCGAAGGCCCGAAGGCGGCGCCCTGGGGCTTCAGCGTCACGTTGGGCGCCTGGTTGGCGACCTCGGCGATATTGGTCTCGCCGCGGTTCTCCAGCATCTGGGCGGTGACTGCGGTGATGGCGATCGGTGTCTGCTGGACGTTCTGGCGGCGGAACTGGGCGGTGACCACCACCTCGCCGACGGTGTTGTTGTTGCTGGCGGCCGTCTCGGGGGCATTGGCGCCAGCGGAAGCAGCGCCTTGGGCCGCCGCAGGACCGGCGAGGGCGACCGCGGTCAGCAGGGCCGCGGCGGATGCACCGACCGCCCAGTGGTGGGGCTTATTTATCACATATGATAGCATAGGTCTGTCCTCTCAGGCTGATCCGACGGCGACCGCCCCACTCAGTCTCCGCGGCGGCGGACCTATCGGCATTCCTGGATCTGGGGAATAGCCGAGCCCAAGAAATGCGCCGGGCGGGGGTGCGCACTGTCGCAGCTGTGGCGCAGGTGACACAGTAACTTATGTTACCGAATAATCACGTTCTGCAAAAGAGGGCGACACGGCGCCGGCCACCGCTCAGGCCAGCAACACGCCGGGCCGGCTTGAACCCCACGGCCTGGGGCCTTAACCAGCCCAGCAACGAGAACAGCCAGGGGGGCGTCGCGTGGCCGAAGCCAGGATCATCGACGGGAAGGCGTTCGCCGAGCGCCTCAGGAGCAGGATCGCCGAAGAGGTAGCCGAACTGAAGGCCAAGCATGGGGTGCAGCCGGGCCTGGCGGTGGTGCTGGTCGGCGAGGACCCGGCCAGCGCGATCTACGTCAGGAGCAAGGAAGAGCAGACCGAACAGGTCGGCATGCGCTCGATCGGCCATCGCCTCCCCGCCGACGTGCCCGAGGCCGAGTTGCTGGATCTCGTCGGGCGCCTGAACGCCGACGAGGGCGTGAACGGCATCCTGGTGCAGTTTCCCGTGCCCGAGCACCTGCAGCAATCGACCATCGTCGCCAAGATCGACCCGGACAAGGACGTCGACGGCCTGACCGTGACCAATGCGGGCCGGCTGGCCTCGAGCCTGCCGGGGCTCGTCCCCTGCACGCCCTCCGGCTGCCTGATGCTGCTGAAGGATGCGCTGGGCGACCTGCGCGGCAAGACCGCGGTGGTGGTCGGCCGCTCCAATCTGATGGGCAGGCCCATGGCTCAGCTGCTGCTGGGCGCCGACTGCACCGTCACTATCGCCCACTCGCGCACCTCGGACCTGGCCGGCGTCTGCCGCCAGGCCGACATCCTGGTCGCCGCCGCCGGCCGTGCGGAGATGATCCGCGGCGACTGGATCAAGCCGGGCGCGGCGGTGATCGACGTGGGCATCAACCGCGTGCCTTCGCGCGATCCGCTCAAGGCGGCCGAGGGCAAGACGCGGGTGGTCGGCGATGTCGCCTTCGAAGAGGCCAAGGCGGTCGCCGGCTGGATCACCCCGGTTCCGGGCGGCGTCGGGCCGATGACCATCGCCTGCCTGTTGCAGAACACCCTGATCGCCGCGCGCCGGCAGAACGGGATCTAGCAGGCGGCCAAAGGCTCCTGACGCCGCCGCGGCGACGTCAGGGGGGCCTCGGCCGGCTCAATAGCCGTCGTAGCCATTGCTCCGGTAGTCCGGCGTCGGCTGATAGCCGGAATATCCGGGCTGGCTGGAATAGCCATAGCCGGGATCGGTGTAGCCGTAGTTCGGCGCGGTGTAGCCGTAGCCGGGCGAGGAATAGTCGTCGCTGGGACGGGAGTAGTCGTAGCTGTAGGAGCCGTCGCGCTGGTAGTCGTAGCGCGAACGATCGTCGGAGCAGTTGGTCGAAGAACTGCCGACCCCCGCGCCGACCGCGGCGCCCACGCCCGCGCCGACCGCTGTTCCGGCGCCGCGATCGCCGCGCCCGGCGACCGAGCGGCCGATCAGCGCGCCGGCGAGCCCGCCGACCACCGCGCCGGCCACGGTGTTGCCCGCCTGCTGTTGGCGGCAATCGCTGTAGCGATAGTCATAGCTGCTCTGGGCGGCGGCGGTGGACGGCAGGGCCGTCAAGGACATCAGACTCGCGCCGGCCATCAGGGCCAGGATCGCGACGCCTTTTTGGGGCCGTTGCATGGCAAACATCCTCTCTCTGCCCCGCTGTCGTTCGCCGAAGGGATTTCGGCGAGCGTGGGCCGCGAGACGGTGTCTGAATGCCAAGAGCCGCCGGAAGTTGCGGTGTTCGATCCTCAGCCCTGCTGGGCCGTCCAGCTCACCAGCTTTCCGAGCACATCGTGCACGGCCGCGTCGTAGGCCTGGACGATCGGGCCGACCCGGTTGTCATCGGCGCGCTGGGTGCTGGTGATCATCTGGTCGGCGATGATGCTTCGGTCGGAGGCCCGGACCAGTTCGGCGTGGAGCTGCACCACCACCTGCGGCGCCGCGTTGGGGCCGCCATCGTAGCGGGTCTCGAAGCTCTGCACGTCGAGGTTCAGCACCTCGGTGGCGTGGACGCCGCTGCCTCCCTCCGCCAGCCGCGGACCGCCGCCGACTTCGAAGGCGCGCACCAGGGCCTGCTCGAACAGCACCGGCGCGGACGAGACCCAGCGAGCCCCGGCGATATAGGCGGCGTCCGATCCGGTTATGGTCAGGATCCGGTCCGCCGAAGCGGCGGTCTCGAAGCGCATGTCGCCCCGCGTCACCACCCGCTTGCCGGCCGCCGGCGTCGCGGCCTGCGCCTGCAGGGGCTCGTTGTCGAAGCGGTAGAGCTGGGCGGGCTTGGCCTTGGGGAACAGCGATATGCATCCGCCCAGGGCGAGGCAGGCGAGCGCCGCCAGCGCCAGCCGGGCAGGTCTTGAACCGCTCACGGTTTCACCTCGATCTCCTTGGCGGGCGGCTTGCCCAGCGCCTGTTGCGGGCTCTGCTGCACCTGCCGGACCAAGGTTCCCAGCGAGGCGGAAGTCTGCTGCAGGCTGACGATGGTGCGGCTGAGTTCGGGAAGGCTGTTGGTGGCGAAATCGGTCGTCGGACCTTGCAGCTTGCCGATCATATCGTTGGCCTTGTGCGACGTCTGTTTCAGTTCCTCGGCGGCGTCGGCGATGTTGTGGAGCGCGCGTTTGCCGTCGCCGTTGACCAGCTTCTGGCTGCTCTGGCTGAGTTCGGTGATCGAGGCGGCGGTCTTGTCGACGTCCTGCAGGGTCTTCTGGGCGTCGGAGAAGATGGCGCGCCTGGCCTTGGCCTCGTCGGCGACGGCCTTCATATCCTCCAGCGTGCCGCTGAGCGCGGCGATGTTCTTGTCCGACAGCACCCGGTTCACCCGGTTCAGGGCGTCGACCGCCCGCTGCAGCACGGTGCCGCCACCCTCGAGCAGGTCGGCCAGGGCGCTCTGCTGGGTGTGGATCACCGGCACGGCGCCGCTCGGCGTCACCGCCTTGAGCAGCGGCTTGGTCTGGGTCCCGCCGGCGATCTGGATGTAGCTGACGCCGGTGATGCCCTGCGGCTCGAGCACCGCGTAGGAATCGATCCGGACCGGCACCCCTCCGACCAGGCGGACCCGCGCGATCACCCGGTTGGGGTCGGCCGGGTCCAGCGCCAGCTTGGTCACCTCGCCGACCTTGATGCCGTTGAAATGGACTTCGCCACCCTCGGAGATACCGCGGACGGGCCCCACGAACAGCACGTCATAGGTGTCGAAGTGCTTGTTGAACTGGAAGCCCGCCAGCCAGACCACAAAGGCGATCATGCCGATGAACAGGCCAAGGGTTACGGCGCCGACGAGGGCGTAGTTGGCGCGGCGCTCCATCAGCCCTCTCCCGCTTCGGCCGAATGCGGCCCGTGCTTGCCCTTGGCCGCCGCGCGACCGCGCGGTCCCATGAAGTACTCGCGAATCCAGGGGTGACTGGAATGCTCCAGTTCCTGAGGCGTTCCCGTGGCGACCACCTTCTTGTCCGCGACGACCGCTACTCGGTCGCAGATTGTATAAACGGAGTCGAGGTCGTGCGTGATCATGAACACGGTCAGGCCCAGGGTCTTGGACAAATCGCTGATCAGGGCGTCGAAGGCGCCGGCGCTGATCGGGTCCAGTCCCGAGGTGGGTTCGTCCAGGAACAGCAGCTCCGGATCCAGGGCCAGGGCCCGGGCCAGGCCGGCGCGCTTGATCATCCCGCCCGAGAGTTCCGACGGCTTCAGGTCGCCGACGCCCGGGGGCAGGCCCGCCAGGGCCAGCTTCAACTCGGCCAGCTCGTGCATTGTCTGCCGCGACATGTGCGCATGCTCCTGCATCGGAGCGGCGACGTTCTCGCGCACCGTCAGATTGGTGAACAGGGCGCCGGTCTGGAACAGCACGCCCCACCGCTGTTCGATCACCTGCAGCCGCCGCTCGGAGACGTGGTGCACGTCCTGGCCGAAGATCCGGACCTTGCCGCCGTCGGGGCGCTTGAGGCCGATCAGGGTGCGCAGTAGCACCGACTTGCCGGCCCCCGAACCGCCGACCAAGCCCATGATCTCGCCCCGCTCGACGGTCAGGTCCAGGCCATCGTGTACGATGTGGTCCCCGAAGCAGGAGACCAGGCCCCGCACCTCCACCGGAGGCGACCGCTGTTCGCCCTCCGGCCCGCTCAAACGTGAAGCTCCGTGTAGACCAGGGCGAACACCACATCGAGCAGGATGATGGCGAAGATGGCGTGCACCACCGCTGCGGTGACCCGGCGTCCCAGAGATTCCACGTCGCCGCCGACCTCCATGCCCTGGCGGCAGCCGATCACGGCGATGACCGCGGCCATCGCCGGCGCCTTGGCCATGCCGAGCCAGAAATGCTTGATCCCCACCTGTTGGGCGATGCGCGTGACGAAGAAGATCGGGCTCAGGTGCAGCACCGCCCAGGCGACCACCAAGCCGCCCGCCAGGCCTGCCGCCATGGCCACGAAGGTCAACAGCGGCATGGTCGCCAGCATGGCCATGAACCGCGGCGCCACCAGCGCCTCGAACGGATCCACGCCCATCACCTGCATGGCGTCGATCTCCTGGTTCATCTTCATCGAGCCGATCTCGGCGGCGAAGCTCGAGGCCGAGCGGCCGGCCAGCAGCACGGCGGTGATGACGATGCCGAACTCGCGCAGCACCCCGACCCCGACCAACTCGACGGTGTAGACCTGGGCCCCCAGGCTCGACAGCATGTTGGCGCCGATGAAGGCGATCACCGCCCCGACGAAGAAGGAGGTAGTGGCCACGATCGGCAGGGCGTCCAGGCCGGCGCGCTCGGCCAAGGCTACGAACGACGCCCAGCGGATGCGCCGCGGGTTCTTGATGGCGCGTCCCATGACGATGATCAGCCGGCCGTTGAAGGCCAGGGTCTCGACCACGTCCTGCACCAGGTCGACCGCGCCGTGGCCGACCCGGTCGAGCAGTTCGGGCAGGAATTCCTGGCGCGGCTGCGGCGGCGGTTCGGTGCGCTCGACGCTGCGCACCAACTCCAGCAGCCGGCTGATCTCGGGCCGGGCGCGGATCTGGCTGGGCGGGATGCGGCCCTGCGCCGCCTTGCCGATGGCGTAGGCGCCAGCGGTGTCGCAGCGGCCGACGTCGTGGATGTCGAGGCTCAGTCCGGGCGTTTCATGCGCCGCCGCCCGCAGCTCCCGCTCGGCGTGGCCCAGGCTGGTGGAGGTCCAATCGCCGTGCAGCACGGCGACGGGACCGCCGTCGCGCTGTTCGATGGTGACGCCCGCGGGTGTGTCCATGCGGGAACGACCATAACGAGCCCATCAAGCCGCGCCCAGCCCTGGCGAGGCTGTAGCGAGCGCAAAAGAAAAAAGCCCCGGAGGAGACCTCCGGGGCTGTCTTCAGGGTCTGGGATCCGTCTCAGCCCGCGATGGTGAAGCGGATGCGGGTGGTGAACGAACCGCCCGCGACGGACTGTCCGTCGATCTGCTTGGGCTTCATCTTGAAGAACTTGGAGATCTTCACCGCGGCGTCGGCGAAGCCGAAGCCGGGCGGGTCCTCTCCGCTGGCCGAGCAGCCCGACAGGGTGCCCTTCTCGGTCACCGTGCAGGAGATGGTCACCACCCCTGCCTTGCCGAGTTCCATCGCCCGCGGAGGATAGTAGGCGGCGAAGTCGTCGGGGCCGGGCCTGCGCAGCCAGTCCGGGTTGGTGATCACCGCTGCGCGCGGCGGCGGCGCCGCACGAGGCGGTTCCGGCGGCGGAGCCGGCGGCGGCGGCGGCGGCACCACCAGCGGCGGCGGCGACGGGACGCTGATCGGCGGCGGCGGCGTGATGTGCGGCTGCATCGGCGGCGGCGGCGGCGGCGGCGGCAGGTTCTTCGGCGGAGGCGGCGGCGGAGGCGGCGGCGGCGGAGGCGGCGGAGCCTTCAGCAGCTGCACCTTGGTCGCCTCGTCGGACCATTCCTTATACTTGGTCTCGAACTTGACCTTCCACAGGTACCAGCCCAGCGCGATGTGAACCACCGCGGCGATCGCGAGCGCCGTGGTGAAGCGGCGGCCGCGCTTGCGGCGCGTCCGACCCTCGTCTGTCAGAGGGTCGTAGTGGTGTTCAGCAATCTGTTCGTTATCGGCCATAACTTAGCTCGCCGATCCCTTTCCGCCGTTCTGGTCGATACCGACCAGGGCGACGCTGTAATATCCACTGTCCTGAAGGGCGGTCATCACATCCATGAAGGCGCCGTACTGGGTGCCTTTGTCTGCCCGGATGTAGATGCGTTCCTTGGTGGGATCCCGCTTGCCGATCGCCTTGTTCAGGTCGGCGCCGAGGGCGCTGTCCGTCGTCCGGCTGTTGAGAAGGTACAGGTCCCCATTTTCCTGAATGGAGATGTACATCGGCTTGGGCGGCGTCGTCGTCGGCTTGGTCACCGCCGGCGGCAAATCCACCTTGACTGAAGGCGCGGCCAGGGGCGCGGCCACCATGAAGATGATCAGCAGCACCAGCATGACGTCCACGAAGGGAGTCACATTGATCGTGCTGTTCGCCTCTACATGGAACCGCGATTCCCCCGGCGGTCCGGCGAGTTTCGCTGCCATGTAGTTCAGGCCCCTCTGTCGAGCTGGCGCGAGATGGCGTTGAGCAGCTCGGCGACGAACCCTTCCGAACGGGTGCCGTAGGCAGAGATCGAGGTCTGGAAGTAGTTGTAGAAGATCACCGACGGGATGGCGGCGAACAGGCCGAGGCCGGTCGCCAGCAGGGCTTCAGCGATACCCGGCGCCACGACGGCGAGGTTGGTGGTGTTGGTGTTCGCGATGCCGATGAACGACACCATGATGCCGAACACCGTGCCGAGCAGACCGATGAACGGACCGTTGGAGCCCAGCGACGCCAGGTATTGCATGCCGCTCGACAGGCGCTTGGCCAGCGAGGACTGCACCGCGTTGACGGCGATCTGGGCGCGCATGATCGTGGAGTCGCGGTGCGCGCCAGCGACCTGCAGGCCGGCCTGACGCGACAGTTCCACTTCCTGAGCAGCGGCGGCGGCCATGTCGGCCATCGGGTTGCCTTCGAACTCTTCCGCGGTGGCGATACGGCCCATGTCCGCGATCGAGCGGGCGCCGCGGAAGGCTTCGAGGAACCGGTCGGTGGAGCGGTTCAGCGCGCCGAACTCGAAGATCTTGGTGATCAGCAGGGTCCACGACAGGATCGAGGCGAGGGCCAGGCCGGCCATGATGAACTTCGCCACCGGGGTGGCGTCGAAGAACATGGTGACCGGGGTCAGCTTGCCCGCGTGCTTGATGGTCACCGGGGCTTGGTCGGGCGCTGCTGGAGCGGCGGCGGCGTCCGAGGCGGCCGGAGCGGCCGTGCTGGAGGCCGCCGGCGCGCTGGACGGATCCGCCGATTGGGCGAACGCCGGCGCACTCGCCATCAGCGCCAAGGCGCCGATCAGCGCAATGAAGGGGGTCTTTCTGGGGGTATCGAACATCTGTCGCCAGTTCCTGATTGGTGTAGCACGTGTGGGCCGAGGGGCTTGCGCCAGCTGGCGTCCTCCCCAGTTACAATTAATCCGGCGACCGATTGAAAAGGCTCAATCAGGCCCCGAACGGCTGTCCCTGCACCCGACCCGTCGCGCCTTCCAGACCGGCGTCCGGTCATGGAGGGCGCTTCGAAGGCGCGTCCGCGACTGATCCGCCGAAACGTTTCAGTCCATTCCGCCATAGAGACGTGCGGCAAGCGTCTTTGGCAACCCGCATCGGCATCGTCAAGAGCGATGATCTGAATGGGCCTCGCGTCTGTAAAGCCATGCTGCGATGCACCAATTGATCCTACAGACAGGCGGAAAGCTTTTCGCGCGGAGCACGAATTCTATGCTGCGCCGCACACAGACTGCGGATTTTCAGATTGGTCGGCCGCCGCGGAAAATATCTGCGGCCGATTGGCCGCCTATATACCAGCCGCCAGCACGATTCTGTGTTCCCGAGCCCCACGGCCGGCGGCTTATGACGATGGGGATGGCGGCCGAAGGACGATGGTGCCTGGGGGCGGATTCGAACCACCGACACGCGGATTTTCAATCCGCTGCTCTACCAACTGAGCTACCCAGGCCCGCTCGCCAAAACGGAGCGCGACGGGCTCGCCGCCACGGGCCGCCGTCTATAGGAAACCGTCAAAGTCCTGTCCAGCGCCCGCGGGCGCTGCTTCAATCCTCGTCGGGTTCGGGCGGCTGGGCGTCGTCCTCCGCCTCGCTGGCCGCAATCGCATAGGCGCCAGAAAACCAGCGCTGCAGGTCGATGTCGGCGCAGCGCTTGGTGCAGAACGGCGCATAGGCCTCGGTCGAAGGCCGACGGCAGATGGGGCAGGGTTTTCCGCTCATAGGTCCTGGATATCGGTCTTCAGCCGGTCCCAGCCAAGAACTTCCCGCGCCTGGAAGCGCGGCCCGAGCCTCAGGATCAGCGGTTCCAGGGCCGCGGCGACGGCGGGCGCGCACTCTGCGGCGAATCGTCCGCCCGGATCATCACGGCCCCGCCGCTCGAGCGCACGGGCGAGCCGCTGGGCGACGCTGCGGGCCGACAGCCGTCCGTCCTCTGCGCACAAGACCTCGCGCAGCGGGCGTTCGCGGTGCGGCTTGGCCAGTTGCAGAAGCCCGAAGCGGTTGACCGGCAGCACCACCACGCCCGGCTGATCGGGCGCGAAGGCATCGCGGGCGGCGGCCTGGATCGCCTCGCGATCACGCGGAAAACCGATAAGGTCGATGCCGACGGCGCCGCCGATCGCCTTCAGCCGGAGCACCCGCGCGGTCTCTGCGAGCGCCTCGAGATTGGCGCGCATCACGGCCGCGGCGGATGGTCGCGCCGGCCCCGACCAGTCGATGTCCACGGCGATCAGGGCGCGGGTCGGCTCGACGTACAGGGTGATTCCGCCGGCCAGGGGATGGTCGATGGCGAGGGCGGCGTCCTCGGCCTCGTCGGCCATCCCGCGTGCGTCGTCGCCCCGGATGATCGCGGCGCCCGGGGCCAAGGCGTTCAGTCGCGCCTGCAGGCCCGGCGCGTCCCGCAGCCTCTGCGGCGGCCCTGACGCCGCGCCGATCAGCCGGGCGACAGCGGCCTTGTCGGCCCGGGGCTCGGCGGCGATCTCGACCTCGATGGCCGCGCCGCGATGAGGCTGGACCTGCTTGGACAGCGGCAGCACCGCCGCCTGTCCCTCCCCCAGCGCCAGGCGGGCCAGGCTCAGGCCGGGCGACACCTCCTCGACCCGGGCGCGGTGGCGCTCGCCGATTCGGGGACCGATCGGGGCGCCCTCCCGCTCGATCAGCAGCCGTTCGGGCCGGCCGTCCAGGGTGACCACGCCCCTCGCCTCGCCCGGGCCCTCATCGAGGTACAGCCGCCGCCCGGTCATGGCCGCCGAAGGCCCAGACCTTCCAGCAGGGCCCGCGTCTCATAGAGCGGCAGGCCGATGATCGCGCTGTAGGAGCCCTGCATTTCGATGACGAAGCCGCCGGCGCGGCCCTGGATGGCGTAGCCTCCGGCCTTGCCCTCCCATTCGCCGGAGGCGAGGTAGGCGTCGATCTCGTGCGTCGTCAGGCGTTTGAAGTGAACGCGCGCCTCGGCCAGCCGCACGGCGCTGCGACCGCCCGGCGCGATGACCGCCACGCCGGTGAACACCCGGTGCGCCCGGCCCGACAGCAGCTCGAGCCAGGCCCGCGCCTCGTCCATACTCGCTGCCTTGCCGAGCAGGCGCCGTCCGAGCGCCACCACCGTGTCGGCGGCGAGCACGAAGGCGTCCGGCGCCTCGGCGGCGGCGGCCGCAGCCTTTTCGGCGGCCAGCCTCAAGGCCAGCCGGCGCGGCGTTTCATCGCGAAGCGGCGTCTCGTCCAGGTCGGCCGGCGCGACGCGGTCCGGCTCCAGCCCGATCAGGCGCAGCAGGTCCAGCCGCCGCGGGCTGGCGCTGGCGAGGACCAGGGTCTGAGGGGTCCGAGTCATCGTGGGATGGGCGTCTCAGCCGCGCCAATGCAGGGCGCAGATCAGGGTGAACAGTCGCCGTGAGGTGGCGACGTCGGTCTTCACCTTGCCCTCCAGTCGATCGCGCAGCATTTCGGCGCCCTCGTTGTGCAAACCTCGCCGCCCCATGTCGATGGACTCGATCTGGGCCGGGGTCGCGTTGCGCAGGGCCTCGTTATAGCTGCGGCAGATCTCCATGTAGTCGCGCACGATCCGCCGGAACGGCGACAGCGACAGCAGCCGTCGCGCGCTGAGCTCCGGCCCCCGGATCTCCAGGTCGAGCCGATTCTCCAGCAGTCCGATACGCAGTTGATAGGGGCCGCCCTGCCCGCCGTCCGGCTCGAAATAGTTGTCCTTGATCAGATCGGCGATGGCGACATTGCGCTCATGCTCCTGTTCGGAACTCGCCGGCGCCAGCGAGACCTCGTCCAGGACGATCGCGTCCAGCCGGTGGCGAGGGTCTACCTCAGGCACGGGCCAGCCTGATCGCCGCCGAGCGCGCATGGGCGGGCAGCCCTTCGGCTTCGGCCAGGGTCACGGTCGCCGGCCCCAGCACCGCGAACGCCTCGGGGGTGCATTCCACGATCGAGGTGCGCTTGATGAAATCGTAGATCGACAGTCCGGACGAGAAGCGCGCCGCGCGGCTGGTCGGCAGCACGTGGTTGGAGCCGGCCACATAGTCGCCGATCGCCTCCGGCGCGTAGCGGCCAAGGAAGATCGCCCCGGCGTGGCGGATCTGGGCGCCCAGCGGCTCCGGGTCCGCCAGCGCCAGTTCGACGTGCTCCGGCGCGATCTGATTCACCAGCGCCGCGGCGTCCTCCAGGCTGGCGATCACCACCGCACCGTGGTCGCGCCATGAGGCGTTGGCGGTTTCCGCCGTGGCCAGGGTGGCGAGCTGGCTTCGGATGGCCGCCACGACGCGGGTCGCGAACGCGGCGTCGTCGGTGATCAGGATGGATTGGGCGTCCGGATCGTGCTCGGCCTGGGAGAGCAGGTCGGCGGCGATCCAGTCCGGATTGTTCTGGCCATCGGCCACCACCACGATCTCCGACGGGCCGGCAAGGGCGTCGATGCCGACCACCCCGTAGAGCCGGCGCTTGGCGGCGGTGACGTAGGCGTTGCCGGGGCCGACGATCTTGTCGACCCGGTCGATCGGGCCGGCCCCATGGGCGAGCGCGGCGATCGCATGCGCCCCGCCGACGCGCCAGATCTCCGTCACGCCC
>DATCFQ010000346.1:0-2545 GCA_036509495.1 Caulobacteraceae bacterium | reverse complement strand
CGGGCCGCGGCGTCCAACGGATCATCGGCGCGGCTCGAACTGGCCGCCGGCGACCACGCTACTGGCCGTGCTGGTCTATGTGCAATGCCTGCTGGGCGCTCTGGTGGCCGGAAACCATGCCGGGCTGGTCGACAACGACTGGCCGCTGATGAACGGGCGGGTCTTTCCGGTCGACTACTGGATCGGCGGTGTCTGGCATAGCCTGCTGCGCGGCCAGGCGGCGGTGCAGTTCAATCACCGCCTAATGGGCTACACGGTGGGGCTCGTGGCGCTTGGCCTGGCCGTGGCGGCCTGGCGGGCGCGGGAGGCGGCGGACTATCTGCGCACCCTGGTTTTCGTCGTCGCCGCGCTGGTGGTCGCCCAGGCTTCGCTGGGGATCATGACGCTGCTGGCTCACGACCCGCTGCCGCTCGCCCAAACCCACCAGGCCCTGGCCACGGTGGTGCTCGGCGCGGCCGTCGTGCTGGCCTGGCGAGGGCGCCGAGCCTGATACGGTAGTATATTACCTTATCCAAAAACCCTATGTTCAATAAGGCCTTGCGGCCCCTTGTCGCGCGCAATTTCGATTGACAGCGACGGTGAGGGCCGGTAATCGCCCCGCCTTCGCACCCGGACCCTGAAATGTCATGAATACCAAGACCACCGTCGCGCTGAAGCCGGCGGACGTCGATCAGAAGTGGATCGTGATCGACGCCAAGGACGTGATTGTCGGCCGCCTGGCGAGCTTCATCGCGCTTCGCCTGCGCGGCAAGCATCGCGCCGACTACACCCCGAACGTCGACTGCGGCGACCACGTCATCGTGGTCAACGCCCACGAGGTGAAGTTCACCGGCCGCAAGCTGGAGCAGAAGATCTATTATCGCCACACCGGCCACCCCGGCGGCGTCAAGCAGCGCAAGGCCGGCCAGGTGCTCGACGGCAAGTTCCCCGAGCGCATCCTGGAAAAGGCGGTCGAGCGCATGCTGCCCAAGGAAAGCCCCTTGGCGCGCGCCCAGCTTACCCACCTGCGCCTCTATACGCGCCCCGATCACCCCCATGAGGCGCAGAACCCTGAAGTCATCGACTTCAAGGCGATGAACGCCAAGAACGCGCGGAGCCAATAGCATGGCCGAAGGTATGGAAGCCCTGCAGGCTCTGTCCTCGAACCCCGAACCCGAGGCCGCCGCCCGGGTGCAGGTGATCGACGCCCAGGGCCGCGCCTACGCCACCGGCAAGCGCAAGAACGCCATCGCCCGCGTCTGGATCAAGCCAGGCAAGGGCCAGATCACCGTCAACGGCCGCGACCAGGAGAGCTATTTCGCTCGGCCGGTGCTGCGCATGATGATCGCCCAGCCGCTGCAGGTCGCCGACCGGATGGGCCAGTTCGACGTCGTCGTCTCGGTCAAGGGCTCGGGCCTCTCCGGCCAGGCCGGCGCGGTGCGCCACGGCCTCTCCAAGGCTCTGACCTATTACGAGCCCGGCCTGCGCTCGGTCCTGAAGCCACACGGCTTTTTGACCCGCGACAGCCGCGTCGTCGAACGCAAGAAGTACGGCAAGGCCAAGGCCCGCCGAAGCTTCCAGTTCTCGAAGCGCTAGACGCGTTCCTTTCACGTGTCTTCGATCAAGCGCTTCGGGCAACCGGAGCGCTTTTTTCGTTTTGGGTTTAGGAGGCCGACATGGCTTTCAAGGTCTTCATCGATGGCGAGGCGGGCACCACCGGCCTGCAGATCCATAAGCGGCTGAGCGGGCGGCGCGAGCTTGAGCTGGTCTCGATCGAGCCGGCCAGGCGCAAGGACGCCAACGCGCGCGCCGAGCTGTTGAACAGCGTCGATCTGGCCATCCTTTGCCTGCCGGACGAGGCGGCGCGCGAGGCGGTGGCGCTGATCAACAACCCCGACGTCAAGGTGATCGATCCGTCCACCGCGCATCGGGTCGCGCCCGGCTGGGCCTTCGGCTTTCCCGAGATGGAGCCCGGCCAGCGCGCGGCGATCGAGGCGTCGAAGCGGGTGAGCAATCCCGGCTGCTATTCCACCGGCGCCATCGCGCTCCTACGGCCCTTGGTGCGCACGGGTCTGCTGCCCGCCGACTGGCCGGTCACCGTCAACGCCGTCTCCGGCTATTCCGGCGGGGGCCGGGCGATGATCGCCGAGTTCGAGGACAAGACCGCGGCCGACTACACCGGGGTCCCGTACCGCATCTATGCGACCGGCCTCGAGCACAAGCACGTGCCCGAGATGCAGGCGCGCATCGGGCTGACGCACCGGCCGCTATTCACCCCGGCGGTCGGCCGCTACGCCCAGGGCATGATCGTCGAGGTTCCGCTGCAGCTGGGCGCCTTGCCTGGCCGGCCGACGGCCCGCGACGTCCAGGCCGCGCTGGCCAGCGCCTACGCGGGCGAACGTTTCGTCGAGGTGGCGAGCCCCGACGAGGCCGCCGCCATCGAGACCCTGGGACCCGAGGGCCTGAACGGGACCAATCGGATGCGCCTCTACGTCTTCGCCGCCGAGGCGCATGGGCAGGCCAGGCTGGTGGCGCTGTTGGACAATCTCGGCAAGGGCGCGGCGGG
>DATCFQ010000345.1:0-2263 GCA_036509495.1 Caulobacteraceae bacterium | reverse complement strand
CGCTCGTTGAAGTCAGTCGGCCCCAACGCCACACTTGTCGAGGATGACGTCGAGGCGGTGATACGCGGGCTGAAGGCTCAACTCGTTGGGGAGATTGAAGTTGGCGGACCAGACCTAGCACGAAGCTTAACCGACCTTGGTCTTATTGATGAGTATCGACTCTACTTCCGCCCCGTCGTGCTTGGTCGCGGCAAGCCATTCTTCGCCGGCCCCAGGCCGCCGCTCCGCCTTGTGGCCAGCGATCCAATTGGCGAGGACGCAATCAGGTTGACGTACGTTCCTGCCTAATCACGCAACTCGCCCGACGGAATGCGCCGACGAGTCAGGTCCGCGTTAGGTCGGCTAGCCAGCATCCCGCACGACTACTGTGCTCGACTCATGTTTTGAATGTCGCCTCCGATCGCATACCAGCGAGCGACACGATCCATGACAAAGCGGACGCGCTGGCCTATAAGCCGAGCCCATCGACGAGAAGGGTGACCATCCGCTCTGCGCGGCCAAGTCCGGCGTTGTGGGCCGACATGCACAAACTCGCCACCGCCCCCAGAGTGTTGTCAGCATCGACATCGGCCCGAACTTCGCCGGCGGCGATCAGGTCGGCGCGCTGCGGAAAGTGGCGGTAGAGGGTGCCAAGGCCAACGCCGGCGCTTGTCGGGTGCTCGGTAAACGACAGGTAAGTTCGCGAAAGCCAAGTTTCGGGTGATGTGGCGCGACAATGACATTCAGGCCCACAGCGAGGCAGTTAAGCATATCCGCCATCCGGCACTCGGTCCGATCTCGTTCGAATATTCCGCCTTCGCGGTCGATGGCCGGCCGGACCTCACAATGTGGACCTGCCCCGGTTCGGTGGACGGGTAGTTGAGAGTATTTCTTCTGGTGTGTCGATGATGCTCCTTTCTCGATTGTCAGGGGTTGAGCGGACCGTTGGCAACTGCGAGCGCTGACGGATCGGAATTTCTTCTCTGGGTTTTTGTATCACGGGTAAGCAGCAGCGCAGTCTGGCGCCGAAGGCGGCAGACTGCGGATGTTGCGCCGACCTGGAGAACATCGACCTCATAGGAAGCCCCAGCAGCGCCGATCGCGGGCTACCCGCCACGTCGGTATGCCCCCAGATCGGCCCGCCGGCTGTTTGAAGCACCATGGGTCAGGGCGCCGGGTGCTCGAGCGCATGACGCTCGTAGTTCATCGGCGAGCGATAGCCCAACGATGAATGGCGACGATGCGGGTTGTACCAACTCTCCAGCCAATCGAACACCGCCATGCGCGCCTCGATTTGACTTTGAAAGCGCTGCCGGTCGATGACTTCACGTTCCAACGTGGCGAAAAAGCTCTCCGCCATCGCGTTGTCGTACGCGTCCCCAACCCTGCCCATGGAGGGCATGACACCGGCTTCCCGGCAGCGCTTGCCAAAGGCGTAGCTGGTGTACTGGCAGCCCCGGTCCGAGTGATGGATCACCCCGGTGGGCCGCCGCTGCGCAATCGCCATGTCCAGCGCGTCCAACATCACCTCGGTGCGCAGGTGATTGGCCATCGCCCAGCCCACGATCTTGCGCGAGTACACGTCCAGCACCACCGCCAGGTACAAAAACCCGGCCCACGTCGGGATATACGTCGCATCGGCCACCCACAGTCGATTGGGCGCCTCGGCGTAGAACTTACGTTCCACCCGATCCACCGGCGCCGGGGCCGCCGGATCCGCCCACGTCGTGACCACAAAGCGCCGGGCTGAGACGCCCCGGATCCGTGCCGCGCGCATCAAGCGCGCCACGCGCTTGCGCCCGATGCGGATGCCATGATCCTCGGCCAACTCGGCGTGAATCATCGGAGAGCCATACGCCCCACGGGAGCGCTGGTGAATTCCCTGGATCTTTCCCGTCAACTCCACATCCGTGCGGGCCCGTTCACTCAGCGGGCGTTCCTCCCAGGCGTAATAGCCGCTCTTGGACACCTTGAGCAATCGGCACATGATCCGTACCGGATAGATGGCCTGGTTCACCTTCACGAATCCGAAGAGCGCTTCGGTGTCGCGGTGCTCTGGTTCGCAAACCAGGCCGTGGCTTTTGAGAGAATCTCCCGCTCCAGCTTCAGCTGCCGGCACTCACGCCGCAGCCGAGTGAGCTCCTCGCGTTCGCTCGTCGTCAGTCCTCCATCGCCACGCTTGGCATCGCGTTCGGCTTGCTGAACCCATTTGCGGATCGTCCAGTCCGTCGGACCGAACTCCCTCGACAGCTCCCCGGGTTTGCGTCCCGCCCAGACCAACTCC
>DATCFQ010000344.1:0-3299 GCA_036509495.1 Caulobacteraceae bacterium | reverse complement strand
CGTTCACCATCGCGGTGGGCTTCGAGCTGATGCGGCTGGCGACGATCTCGCCGCTGCCGCACGACATCCCGATGGACGTGATCGTCACCGAGGCTGGGGTCTATCCCAGGAGCGGGGCGGCCTGACGGCCGGCGCAGGCGCGCAATCCCGTGCGGGCCTGCTCGATGACGCCGGCATCGCTGCGCGCCGAATAGACCGCATAGATCGAATAGGAGAATTCCGGCGCCCCCTCCACGCGCCGCAGCTGGCCGCTGTCCAGATAGGGGCCGACGATGCCGGACCGGAAATAGCCGGCGCCCCCGACCGCCAGCACATAGCTCAAGGCCAGCGGACCCAGCGAGATCGACACCGCGGTATTGGCCAGCTCGGGATAGGCGGTCTCGTGGCTCTCGGCGAAGGGCGAGCCCCAGTCGACATAGACATAGTCTTCAGGCCGCAACCGGCCGCCTGTGGCGGTGGTGACCATCACCAGCTTCTCCTCCGCGATCAGCTCGAGCACCAGCTCGCTGCGGGGCGGCGGGCTGTAGAGCACCGCCACGTCCAGCGATCCGTCCTGGACGCGTTCGATCAGCCGTTCGGCGGCGTCGACCTCGGCCCGGATCGCCAGGTCAGGACATTCCCGCCGCATCCAGAGCAGCCAGTCGGCGAACAGCGGACTCCAGAGGCTGAATTCGCCGCCGACCGCCACCAGATTGGCGCGGCCCGGCGGCAGGGCGACCTGCTGGCGCGCCCGCTGCCAGACCTGGACCAGGGTGAGGGCGTGGTGCTGGAACCGCTCGCCGGCAGGCGTCAGTCGCGCCCCGGCCCGGTTGCGCACGAACAGGCGGCGGCCGACCTGGTCTTCCAAGGCGCGGATACGGGCGCTCACCGCCGTCTGGGTCAGGTTCAATCGTTCGGCGGCCGAAACGAAGCTGCCGGTGGAGACCACCTCCAGGAAGGTGCGGGCCAACCCAATGTCCATGAGTTAACAGCAACATCCTTCACTTTAATTGGCAATAGCATTCATTTGTTTGTGGCGCCCGGCGGATCTACATCATCGGTGGGTGATCGGTTCGCACGACCGGTCGCCTCGTCCCCCCGCGGGCGGCCGTACGGTCCTTCACCGCCCGCACGCACTCACTGGCCGCCACCGAACAGCCGGCGGCCAGTGAGTGTCGTGGGCTGGAAGGGCAGGCCTCCGATGCAGGCTCGGGCTCAGGACGACGGCCCGAACGGCAGCATCACCGTCACCTCGAGGCCGCCCTCGGGCCGGTTGCGCGCCTCGATCTCGCCGCCATGGGCCAGGACGGTGCGCCGCGCGATCGCCAGCCCCAGGCCGTAGCCCTTGCCCGACGCCGCCCCGTGCACGCGCACGAACGGCTCGAACATCGACTCCAGGCCCTCGGGCGGAACGCCCGGCCCCTCATCGGCCACGCGCAGCACGAAGCTCTGCAGCGCCTCGTCGGCGTCCACGTCCACCTCGACCCGCTGCCCGCGGCCGGAGAACCTCAGGGCGTTGCGGACGATGTTCTCGACGGCCCGGCGCATCAGTTCGGCGTCGCCCTTCACCGTCGGACCCGGCTGGTCCACCGCCACGGCGTCGACATTGGTCCGAACCTCCACCCCGGACGTTTCGGCTTCATAGCGGGCGTCCGCCACCACCGTGCGGACCAGGCCCTCGACCTCGAAATAGCCGTCCAGGCGCGAGCCGCCGCTTTCCACCCGCGACAGGGTGAGCAACTCGCCCACCAGCACGTCGAGCCGCGCCGTCTCGTACTCGATCCGGGTCAGGGTCTCCTCGACCCGCTCGGGCGTCGGATTGGGCGCCTGGCGCGCCAGGCCGATGGCCATGTTCAGCCGGGCCAGGGGCGAGCGCAGCTCGTGGGAGACGTCGTGCAGCAGCCGGTCGCGGGCGGCCACCAGCTGCTGCAGCCGGCCGGCCATGGTGTCGAAGTCGCCGGCGAGGTCGGCGATCTCGTCGCGGCGGCGGCCGATGGCGGGCTTCAGCCGCACCGTCAGGTCGCCGTGGGCCAGCCGGTCGAAGCCGCCGCGCAGGCGGTTGATCGGCTGGGTCAGGTACCAGGCGAGCAAAGCGCTGAACAGGAGGCCCGCCAGGATCCACAGCGCCAGGATGGTGAACGGCAGGGGCCCGACCATGGCAAGCCGGGCGCGCATCGCGGGGATGGTGGAGGCGGGTGTGTAGGTCAGCCGATAGACCACCCCGTCGCGCCCCTTGGAGACGATCACGATCGCGCCGGGGCGGGCCGCCGGCGGCGGGGCGTCGAGCCGGGTCAGCACCAGTTGCCGTCGCAGCGCCGCCGTCCAGCGGGCGGTCAGTCGCTTCACGGCATCCGGACCTTCGGAGCGCAGGGCCACCATGGCCGAGGCGAGTTGGAAGGCGCCCGGCCACTGCGCCCGCTCCGCCGGGCTCGGCCCGCCGCTATAGGCCAGGGCGCCGATCCACACCGTCAGGGTGACCGCGGCATAGGTCAGCCAGAAGCCCAGCAGGATCTTCCAGAACAGCCGCCCTCTCATGGCGCCGGCCTCAGCCGGTAGCCGATGCCTCGAACGGTCTCGATCTCCACCCCGACGCCCGGCGCCTGGCTGAGCTTCTGGCGCAGATTGCTCATGTGGACGTCGACGCTTCGGTCATAGGGCTCGTGATGGCGGCCCAGGGCCTGCAGCGACAGCTGCTCCTTGGAGGCGACCTCCTCGCCTGCCTGCATGAGGATCTCGAGCAGGTTGAACTCCGAGGCGGTGAGTTCCAGCGCCCGGCCATGGCGCTCGACCCGGCGCTGCAGCGGCCAGAGGGCCAGCCCGCCGGCCGAGAGCTGGTCCGGAGCCTGGGCCGGGGGGGCGGCCGGAGCGCGGCGCAGGATGGCGCGAAGCCGCGCCAGCAGTTCGCGCGGATAATAGGGCTTGGCCACATAGTCGTCCGCGCCCATCTCCAGGCCGATCACCCGATCGATGTCGTCGCCCTTGGCGGTGAGCATGATCACCGGGATCTGGCTCGACTGGCGCAGCCGCCGCAGCACCTCGATGCCGGACATGCGCGGCATCATCACGTCCAGGATCACCGCGGCATAGTCGCCCGACAGCGCCGCCTTGACCCCATCCTCGCCATTGGAGACGGCATGGGTCTCGAAGCCCTCGACGGCGAGGTATTCGGCCACCATGGCGCTGAGGTCGACGTCGTCGTCGATGAGAAGAACGCGCAAGCTGGGTCCCGTCCTGGCGATTTTCCATACGCTGTGCGCGCCCGGCGCGATTGTCAGCCCGAATTTTCGAAACCCTTACGGACACCTTTCAATCATTTAACT
>DATCFQ010000343.1:0-2372 GCA_036509495.1 Caulobacteraceae bacterium | reverse complement strand
GCAGCGATGATAGACGGCAAGGTCGCGGGCCGGTTCGCGGTGGACGCCGGTCCCGTTGCGTGGGGGCAGGGCGCGCGCCTTGCCCTCGAACACGTCCGAACCCAGGAACCGGTCCTCGCTCTGGCGGACCTGCTGCACCTTGGGCATCTCGGGCTTGTCAGCCATGGCGATCTCCAGATTCCTCGTCTTGAACCCTGCCGGCGACCGGCCGGTCAAGCCGGACTGCCGCAAGCGGGACTTGTGCTTGGCTATCCGTTCGGGGCCAATATCGGCCGCAGCGCACGATCTGCGTCACGCGTTCGAACTTCGCCGAGGAGACCATGATCGACAAGGCGTGGCGATGGGCGCGCAAGGGCTGGCAGCCAAAGCCTCCCGCCGCAGAGGCGCCGCAGGGCCGTGATCGCCTGATCCAGCTCGTCGCCCATGAGCGCGCCAAGGTGGCCAAGCTCAAGGCGCGCCTCGCCGCCAGCGAGTCGAACGCAACCGATCTCTTGACAGCGCTATCGACGCTTGAAGCGGATGGAAAGACGCTGTTCGACGACTACAGGAACCTGAGAAAGCGCCTGCGTTGGCACTGGGCGGAATATCCCGGCTCCAAGCGCGACTGGCGACGCGCCCCGGCAGGCTCCGACCCCTTCGCGGAACGCGCATTGGCGCTGAAGGCCCGGCTGGTCGATCTCATGGCGGCCCCCGAGTTCGACACCGATGATCGGCGTGTCACCGCCGTGGTGACCAGTTGCGCGCGCCACGGCCTGCTCAAGCGAACCTTGGAGAGTTTCTTCGACACCAGCGCCGGCGCGATCGAGAAGATGATCGTGGTCGAAGACGGTGAGCAAGAGGCGGATCAGGCCCTGAAGGACGCCTTCGCCGCCTGGCCGATAGACTGGATCAACACCGGCGGCCGCGTCGGACAGATCCGCGCCATCGATCTGGCCTATAGCCTGGTCGAGACGCCCTACATCTTTCACATGGAGGACGACTGGCGGTTCCTGCGGCCCGGATACATACCGAAATCGATCGCCGTGCTGCAGGCGGAACCCCTGTGCCTCGAAGTCCTGATCAAGGGCCGCCCCCCGCCGGGCAGCCATGGCTCGACCGAGCAGGACCGGGTCAGCGGCGGCGTACCCTGGCGCCCCATGATCAAGGACCGGAAGAACGTCTGGCACGGCTTTTCCTTCAACCCGGGGCTCAGGCGATTGCGGGAATACCGGCTCGTTGGTTCGCGTTATCAGGATGTCGCCGAGGCCGCTCTGGGGCGGGCCGGTCTGGCGGAAGCCCAGCTGTCCGAACTCTACGCCAGCATCGGCTACTTCGCGGCCAACCTCTGGGAAGAGGACGGCGCGCGGTTCGCCCGGCATCTGGGCCACAAGCTACATGTGACCCCAAGGTCGAAGCGCCGGTCTCTCGGGAACAAGGTTTGATGCTCGCGCTTCGCTAATCCGCCCTGGCGGCCGCCGAGTTCAGAGGATCATGTCGCCAAAGTCCTCCCGGCGGCGCAGCAGAGACGCGGGGAAACTGTCGTCGAGCTCAACCCGCTCCCAGTCAGGATCCAGCTGCCCCGCGCGCAACCTGTCGAGGACGGACTGAAAGTGGCTCTGTGTTCGGAAGCGTTCCTTGCTGTGCTCCTGGTGCGCGTAGCTGCGGACCTTCTGGGAGATCCCCTCGGCGTCCAACATGGAGGTGAAGTGCCAGCCCGCATCACGGACCAGATGCGCCTCTGGGTAACGCACGGAAAGATTGAATCGGCCATAGCTGATCCCATGCCGCGCCCGGTGCCTGGCCTTGAAGAGGCTCGACTTGGGTCGGGCGCGCTGAGGATTGCCGGGGGCCGGGCGATAGTTGAGGAAGAAGCGCGAGAGCCGGACCTCCAGGGCCGCGAAGTCCGCCTCGAAGCCTTCCAGCACCCGGCCGTCGATCACCTCGTCGACGTCGGTTTCGATGATGTAGTCCTCTTCGCCGCACAGGCCCGACGCGCCGGCGATGGCCATGTCGCGCTGGTGGAAGTCCCGCGCCCAGGCCGATGTCGCATAGGCCGGGAAGGACCGGATCGGCACATGCACGATCTTGTCGGCGAAGTCCTCGAACAGGCCCCGATTCGCTTCGAATGTCAGGGGCTTGTCCATGCCCGTGAAGGTCTTGGTCGCCTCGACGATCACGAACTTGTCGACCCAGGGCGCCATCTCCTCCAGGTGAAGGCGAAGCAGGGCCAGCTCGTTGAAAAAGGGCATGACGTTGACGATGCGGCCAGTCCGACCGGGTGCGAACGACGGCCGGGTCTTGGCGAGGACGGCCTTGCCGACGCAGCGGGCGAGGGCGGCGCGGATGTTCAGATCGCGTTTGAAGTCCTCGGACAGGTCCGCGAGCTGGGCTGC
>DATCFQ010000342.1:0-4393 GCA_036509495.1 Caulobacteraceae bacterium | reverse complement strand
CAGGCGCTTATCGCCCAAGCCCACCTCTAGGTCTCGGACAAAGCGATGGCGCAGGAATCGCTCGGCTCCTTTAGGCGCAAATATAGCGTAATGCACTGGAGTTGCCCGCAGCGGCGGCGCCTCGACCTCTTGTGCGCTAATGAGTTCGCCCGAAGGAAGCACGATTTCGGGAAGTGACATAAGGATAGACAGATCTTCCATTCAACGAGCTCCCGAAGCTTGCGACCGACGTCGAGCCATGCGTCCAACGAAAACGGCCCAAACGCTGGAACCCCGAGAATGCCGCTGGCCCAAGCAGAAGCATCCGGGCCAACGCCTGCGAGACTGGGATTCGCGTCCGGATGCGCTCATGATTCTCGAGTTGACGAGGGCATTTGCTTGTGACATCCGCTACTCGAGGGATCCCCATCGAGCGCACTATAGATTCATTTGGTCGCTCCAACCGATCGCTTCGCGGACGAACTCCCCAGCTAAGCTGAAGCTTACTTGAGGCCTATGTTGTCTGTCGATTATCTTCGCACATTGGGTGAGCGTCGCGCCGCTCTGGCATTCTTCACTACCCGAGCCTAGGCGGCACAGGTATCGAGGGCCTGGTCAAGGTCGAAGGCTGTGGGTCGGCGTGCAACAGTGACCCCTTGGCGGGGTGATCGGCATCGACGAGGGGCCGCCTATTCCGATGGTGTAGGCGCGATGGTCTGGGCCTTTGTCTGGGCGATCAGGGTCGGGGATGTTGGTCGTGGAGGCGGACCAGGCTCCGCAGCGAACTCGGCACCGGCGTCGGCGACGACGCCGATGGTCGGTTCGTGCGGGTGCTGTCCATGTTTGGCTGGGTGAGCGGGAAGCGGACGGGCTAGATGGTCGGCGCCGATCGCACGCACACAATGATGTCGCCGAATATGGACAGTGGATGACCACGGTGTACGGTTTACCGATGAGCTTGTCGCGCCGGGGCTTGTGTTTGGGCCCAATGCACCGGACATGACGTTCTGGCATTGGATTTTGCGCCGATTGAGGTCGGTGCGCCGTACGGAGGGTCTGTCCGCGACAATCTCGCCGAAGCCCGGTCCCGAGATCGCCCGCAAGTTCGAGCGCGAGGTCAACCGCTATATCGAACGGGCCCAGGAGCTGCGGGGGCTTTGCGCCACGATGAACGCTCATCCCCCCGTACACCAAGTCGAGGACTGGCTCGACGAAACCTCCGACTACCTGCACGAGCACTTCGAGGAAAGTTACGTCCAGCAGCTGATACAAGCCTGCGGATCAGAGGCGCCGTCGCCTACCGAACTGGGGCGGGAACGACTGCGGCTTCTAAACTGGCTGGAGACCCGCTGCGCTGTGCTCCAGCGCGCCCGGCGCGAGTTCGAGCCGAAGACGGCAGTTTGAACCCCGCCGCATGGGCCAGCGGGCGACGAGAGCGCATTTAAGCTGAGGGATGGATTTGGCGGCCGGCATTTCAGCATCGAGATCGATCTGCGTTTGGTCCCGGCGCGGGCGCGCCGTAGAGATACACGGTCCAACCTCAGCTGCACCCGAGGGATGAATTGCGTGAGCACACGTCGAAGCGCAACCAAGGCGCCGCTGTCAGCGGGCCCGCAGCCAAGCCGCTGGCCCCGATTATGAGAACGCCCGAAGCCGTCGTCATCAATGACTTCACCCCGGCGATGGCTGGCATTCGCTGTTTGCCTGCGGCGCCCGCCGAAGCGCCGCTGATCTCAATTCTGATTCTGACCCTTGACGGCCGTGATCTTCTCGATCGGTTGTTCACGTCTTTCAGCGGCGTCAACAGCTATCCCAATTTCGAGTTCGTCGTGGTGGATCACGGCTCCACCGACGCCACTTTGGAGCTGCTCCGGGACTGGGCGCGGCGCTTGCCGATCAAGGTTCTCGCCCGCGGCGCCAACTTTAGCTTCTCGGAGTCCAACAACAAGGCGGCGCGGCTGGCCGCAGGCGCCCTGTTGTTGTTGCTGAATAACGACCTCGTGTTCGCGACCGACTGCTTGGCCGGGATGGCGGCTGCGCTTGCCGATCAATGCATCGGCGCGGTCGGCCTGAAGCAATACCAGGGCGTGCCGGACTCACCCGAACCGCGGCGCGTCTATCACCTCGGCGTGCGCTTCGGTTGGAACATCGTCGAGCGCCGGCTGCGGCCACATCACGTCAAGCCTTCGGCGATGGACGCGCGGCTGATGGACGCCGTGGCGGCCTTTCCGGCGGTGACAGCTTCGGCGCTGCTTTGCAGGCGCGAGGACTATCTCGCCGTCGGCGGCCTCAGCGAGGCGTATGTCTACGGGCTTGAGGACGTCGATTTCTGCTGCAAAATCCGATGGCGGCTCGGCAAGGAGGTGGTCTGCTGCAATCCGGTCTTCGCCTTCCACCCTAAGAACGCCACCCGCAATCGCGACGCGGCCAACCGCCGGCCGCTGGAGAAGCAAAACCGCCGGGTCCTGCAGGCCCGCTGCGGCTACGGGATACGGCGCGACTTTTTGGCGCGCCGTTTGGACGACGATGGCTCGCTCACAGGCCGGCCATACACCATAGGACTCGCCGTTCCGAGCGAGGGCCCCGGCCAACCCAATGCGGAGCTCGACGCTGCGATCACGCTCGGCGAGATCTTGCGCCGCCGCTTCGGTTGGAAGGTGCACTTTCTCGGCCCAGATCTATGGAGCGACGCATCCGAACTGGACCTTTACGCCAGCTTCAGTCCAAACGCCGACATCGGCGCCCTGTCCGGCGCCGAGCCGCATCTCGTCACCGCTTGTTGCCTTTTGGGCGAGGCGGCGGCCTGGCTGGAGCCGCCGTGGTTCGATCGTTTCGACCTGCGCTTTTGCGCCCAGGAGGCTGTTCACGCCCAGCTCAAGGATCGGTTCGGCCAAGCCGATTGCTTTGGAGAAAAGATCGAGGCCCTCGCTTGCCGACTGCATGACCGGCTCGCCCAGGCTGCTCAGGGGTATCGCATCGCCCTTAAGACCGGCCCGAACGAGAATTCGCCAGGCCGCGCCATCGCCTTGAAACGGGCCCTTATGCGCCGAGGCCATTTGGCTCGCATCGATGCGCCAACCGAATGGTATGGGCCACCGAGCCTGGCGGACGATGTCGTCCTTGCCTTGGACGCCAGCTACCGCCCCGCGGAGGACCAGATCAATGTTCGGCTGTCGGAGGCCTCCTCCGGTGGCGCGTCGACACCGGCTAACTGGGACGCCGTCGTCATTCGCCGTCGCCCTCGCGGCGCGAGCGGAGGCCGCGGCGCTTCGATTACGGTCCTGCCGGCGCGAATCCTGCCCGAAGCCGAAGTCGAGGCCGTGTTGTCGTTGCTCGACGTGCTGCACGCCGATCGTGCGGCCGGCCCCGCCGATCCGCCGCTCTCCGATCCCCGCAAGCGCGCCCCTCCTATGGCGGCTGACGCGACCACTGTCGCCGAGATCGAGCCAGATGTTCGAGAAAGGCCAAGGGGGGTCGGCCTCGATCCCGGATGAGCCCTTGGCCAGAGCTGCCCATTCAATGGGTGGACCCGACTTCGGCTATTCGTGAGATGCAGAAGGACGGATGGGGAGAAGAGAAGAGACTGGACCGGCAGTTCTCCTGGCACTCGTCCGTCTCCCATTCGATGATGCGATCGGTCGGACGATAGGGGTAGAGCAGGGGATTGTTGTCGAATGGCCGTCCATCCTTGCGCGTCATTGAGCGCTGGCGACGATTGACGTTGTAAAAAAGTGCATCCGGAGCGGCGCTGCGATAGATTTCGTCAATATAGAAGTTCCGAACTGCCTCATCCATCTCCATGAACGAGTTGAAGTTAAGCGCAACGCCGACCGAGCCGGCTGGGACTTTGCGGATCTCTCCGGTTTCCAGAAACCAGAAGGTCTGCTCGTTGGACGAGAAATCCGGCGTCTCCCCTAGGCGGATTTTGCTATCAGGTAAGTAAGTACTGACGTGCACCATCGCATTAAGCAGCATTTCTGGCAGATCGACCATAACATAGTGCCGAACTAGGCCGCGATCCGCCAACATGATCCCAAATAGGCCGGACCCGGAGCCGATTTCTAGGAATATGCCGTCGAAGACGCCTATCAATTCCACTGTTAATTGTCTCAGTCGGATATGGTACCAATATAGTCTAGCTACCCCGAGGTTAGACGCAATCCCAAGGCGATCAATCCAGGCAACATACTCATCAAACACCTCCTTCTGTTTGAGGAAGTGTAGGATCGCGGCGTGTTCGGCGGCCTTCCCTAGGCCTTTGATATTGCGGGTCTCGACCGCGTGCATCAGCTCCTGCCATTGCGGCAGGTCTCTGTTGGAAGAAACGTCCGCCGGAAGGCGCGCGGCACCATACCCGAGCGTCTTGTGCAGTAGCTTCAGGCTGGGGCGCGCGCCTGCCCTGACGAACGGTTCC
>DATCFQ010000341.1:0-2209 GCA_036509495.1 Caulobacteraceae bacterium | reverse complement strand
CCTGGCGCTGATCAATGACATCCTCGACCTGTCGAAGATCGAGTCCGGCACCGTCACCCTCGACATCGGCGAGACCTCCTTCGCCGCGCTCAAGGACCACGTCGACCGGACCTTCTCGCAGCTGGCCCAGGACAAGACGCTCGACCTCGCCGTCGACATCGCGCCGGACCTGCCGCGGTCGATGTACACCGACGAGAAGCGGCTGCAGCAGGTGCTCAAGAACCTGCTCGGCAACGCCATCAAGTTCACCGAAAAGGGCCATGTGAAGCTGTCGGTGAAGCGGGCCGAGGGCGGGTGGAACGCCGCCAACGACCACCTCAACACCGCCGGCCAGGTGCTGGCCTTCGAGGTCGAGGACACCGGCATCGGCATTCCCGAGGACAAGCAGCGGATCATCTTCGAGGCCTTCCAGCAGGCCGACGGCACCACCAGCCGTAAATACGGCGGCACGGGCCTCGGTCTTTCGATCAGCCGCGAGATCACCCGCATGCTCGGCGGCGAGCTGACGGTGCGCAGCCGAGCCGGCAAGGGCTCGATCTTCACCCTCTATGTGCCGCTGAACTTCAGCCCGCAGGCGCAGCCGCAGGGCCTGCCCCGGCCGCCGTCGACCCTGGTGCGCACCTTCGCCATGGGCGCGATCCAGACCGAGCGCGGCGAGGTCGTGGCGGACGATCGCGACGAGATCAAGCCGGACGACGCTGTAGTGCTGATCGTGGAAGACGATCCGCGCTTCTCCGCGATCCTGCTGCAGCTGGTGCGCGACTCCGGCTTCAAGGGCGTCGTCACCGGCGAGGGCATCGCCGCGCCGGGGCTCGCCCGGCGGTTCGGCCCCGAGGCCATCATGCTCGATATCGGCCTGCCGGACATGGACGGCCTGGCCCTGCTCGACCTGCTGAAGCGCACGCCCGAGACCCGGCACATTCCCGTGCACGTCATCTCGGCCGACGATCAGCGCGGCCTCGGCCTGTCGATGGGCGCCTTCGGATTCACCTCCAAGCCGGTGGAGCGCGACGTCGTGCTCTCGACGCTGGAGGAGGTGAAGAGCTTCGTCGCCCGCCAGGAACGCAAGATCACCCTGGTCGGCCAGGAGGGCCAGGCGGCCGAGATCCTGCGCCAATGCTTCGGCGTGCTGGAGGTCTCGGGCGACTTCGAGGGCCTCGTCGCCCGCTCCGCCAAGGAGCGGCCCGACGCCCTGGTGATCGAGATCGGCGCGGCCCCCACCGCCGGGATCATCGATGCGCTCAAGCTCGACGCCGGCCTCTCGCCGGTGGTCGTCTATGCGCCCGATGAACTCGATCCCGAGGAGGACAAGCGGCTGAGGCTGGCGGTGTTCGGCGGTCTGGTGCGCCTCGCCCGCACGCCCGAGCAGCTGATCGACCAGACCGCCCTTCTGCTGCACGCGCCCGTGACCGGCCTTCCGGCGCCGGCGCGGGCGAAGCTGGCCCAGAACAGGCGCGCAGATCCGGTGCTGGCGGGGCGGACCGTGGTGGTCATCGACGACGACATCCGCAACATCTTCTCGCTCGCCAGCGCGCTGGAGGAATACGGCATCAACCTGCGCTACGCCGAGAGCGGCCGCGCCGGGCTGGACCTCTTGAAGATGACGCCCGAGGTCGACGCCATGCTGGTGGACATCATGATGCCCGACATGGACGGCTATGAGACCATTCGCGAGGTCCGCGCGTTGGACCAGTTTGCGGAGCTTCCGATCGTGGCGGTGACGGCCAAGGCGATGAAGGGCGACCGGCAGAAATGCATCCTGGCGGGGGCATCCGACTATGTCTCCAAGCCGGTCGATATCGACCGGCTGATCTCGGTGCTGAGGGTGGCCATCCGCCGCGCCGATGGCCTGCGGCTGGTTTCCGACAACAGCGTGAGCCTGCTCCCGCAGGCGAGCTGAGCGGATGGGGTTTGTCGGCTCCCGTTCCGGTCTGGCGGTTTCGGCCGGCGCCCTCGCCAGGGCGCCGTGGGAGGCGGGCGACCTGCGCGCGCGGGTCCTGATCGTCGATGACGACGAGCGGAATCTGTTCGCCGCGACCAGCGCTCTTGAGGAGCTGGGTCACGAGATCGTGGTGGCCCGCTCGGGCGACGAGGCGCTGAAGCGGCTGCTGCAGGAGGACTTCGCCGTCATCCTGCTCGACCTGCACATGCCCGGCATGGACGGCTACGAGACCGCCGGCTTCATCCGCCAGCGGCGGCGCACCAGCCG
>DATCFQ010000340.1:0-9456 GCA_036509495.1 Caulobacteraceae bacterium | reverse complement strand
GGGCAGCTGGCGGGCGTACGGCTGAGGCTGGACAGCTTCAGCGAACAAGGCGGGGCGGCGGCTCTCACCGGCGCCAAGCGGAGCTTCGAGACCGGCTATGGGGATCTCGGCCTGCGGGTCGCCGTGCCGATCGCCCCCATGGCGCAGCTCAAGGCGTCCGCGGCGTGGCAGCACGTTTTCGGCGACCGCCTGCCCGCGGCGCTGCTGGCTCTGAACGGCGGCTCGGCGTTCACCGTGGTCGGGCCGCCTCTGGCAAAGGACAGCGCCCATCTGAGCGCGGGCGTCGCCTTCAACATCGGAGGCTGGGGACGGGCCGAGGTCGGCTACTCCGGCGTGGTCGCAGGGCGCGCCAACGACAACGAGATCCTCGGCCGGCTAACGCTGCCGTTCTGAGACCTTGAAGAGCCTTCAATCAGACCTTTTGGCGGAGCGCGGGAACTCAGGCTCGGCCGCAAGGCGGCTTATCCGGGGTCGGTCCCGGGCGCCGGCGTTTGCTGCGATCCCGGCTCTCCGCCCTGCAGGGCTCCGGCCCGGATGACAATGTCGATTGGGCCACGGACAATCGAGCCCGGACCCTACGCCTCCATCGCCCGCGGCAGCTCCACCTCTTCCGCCGTCATCGGCCCGCCGAGAGTAAGGTGCAGGAAGGCCAGGAAACGGCCCTGGCAGCCCTCGGCCAGCTCGGGGTCGTAGCGCATCGGCGAGGGGAAGCCTTCGTGGCCGGGGGCGTCGAAGCCGTGGGTGCCAGGGGCAATCCAGAGGTGAGGCGAGGCCCCGCTCTGGCGGGCGGCGTCGAATACCCGGAGGGCGTCGGCCTGGCCGGTCAGATGATCCTTCTCGGCGACCACGCCATAGGTCTCCGGCGTGCGCAGCCAGGGCCGCGAGCGGCTCAGCGCCCCCGGCCCACCATAGGGATAGGCCAGGAACAGGCTGCGGACCCCGATCAGCGGTTCTTCGGTCGGATCCGACAGCGCCGCCTCGCCGGCGCGTTCCAGCGGCATGGTCATCAGGTCCATGATCGACCACGCTCCGTGGCTCCAGCCCGCCAGCGCGATCCGGCTGGCGTCGACACCCGCATCCTGGCCCAGCCCCCAGGCCGCGGCCAAAACGTCGCCGGCGCGCTCGCGGCCCCAGAAGATGGCCCCGGCGCAGACCAGGGTGGTGGCGTAGGCCTGGCTCCAGCCGCGCGGCTCGTAGGAATCGACGACGAAGGCGCGGAAGCCCTCGCGCGCGGCGGCCCTAGCATAGATGTCGATGTGCGGCCTCACCCCAGCGCAACCGTGGAACAGCAGCACCGCCGGCCGCGGCTCCTCGTCAGGGGGCCCGTAGGCGACGACGTGCGGGGCCAGCATGTCCCAACGGCGTTCCATCGTATCGAGCGGCCACAACATCTCGCTCGCAAACCCCCGTACTCGGCGGCGCCACGTGCGCCCATACCCGCTGTACGGCCGCTGTCAGGCGGCCTTACAATCCCCGATAAGGAGGGTCGCCTTGGGATCGACCGGGGTCAAGCGCGGCGGGTCCGGGCGGCCCCAGGTTCGTCCGATCGCGGCGGATTCGACACAGCCATTGCGCCCGGAGAGGCGCCAAGGCGGCTCCTCAACCCCGGCCGAGCTGCTAAGCTGGCCGGGTTCGCCATGACCGACCCGACCGACATCCATAATTGGCGCCGCCTGGACGGGCGGGTCACCACCTCGGGCCAGCCGACCGAGCGCCAGCTCTCGGACTTGGCGGCGCTCGGCGTCGAGCGCGTGGTCAATCTCGGGCTTCACACCCACGAGCGGGCCTTGCCGGACGAGGCGGCTTCAGTGGCCGCCCTCGGCATGACCTACAGCCACATCCCGGTGGACTTCCAGAACCCGACCCCGGCCGATCTGGAGGCCTTCTGCGCCCTGATGGACGGCCTCCAGGACCAGGTGGTCCACGTCCATTGCATCGCCAACTACCGCGTGTCGGCCTTCTTCTTCCGCTACCGCATCGACGTGCTGGGCTGGCCCGAGGACCAGGCCCGCGCCGACCTCGACGCCATCTGGACCCCCGATGGGATCTGGAAGGCCCTGGTCGACCAGCCGCCGGTCAGTGGCGGAACACCCTGACGCCGGTGAAGGCCATGGCCACGCCGCGCTCGTCGGCGGCGGCGATCACCTCGGGGTCGCGCATCGAGCCGCCCGGCTGGATCACCGACGTGGCGCCCGCCTCCGCCGCCTGGATCAGACCGTCGGCGAAGGGGAAGAAGGCCTCCGAGGCGCAGGCCGAGCCCTGGGCCAGGGACTGCGCCAGGCCCGCCGTCTCGGCCGCTTCGGCGGCGCGGATGGCGGCGATGCGGGCGGAGTCGCGCCGGTTCATCTGGCCGGCGCCGATGCCGGCGGTCTGGCCATCCCTGGCGAAGACCACGGCGTTGGACTTCACGTGCTTGGCGACGGTGAAGGCGAACAGCATGTCCCTCACCTCCCGATCGCTCGGCTGGCGGCGGGTGACCACCGTCAGGTCGGCTGAGGTGATGCGGACGGTATCGCGGGTCTGCACCAGAAAGCCGCCGGCGACCGAGCGGAACACCTCGCCGGCCGCGCGCGCGTCCGGCAGGGCGCCGGCCAGCAGCAGGCGCAGGTTCTTCTTGTCGGCGAAGACGGCGATGGCCTCCTCGTCGGCCTCCGGCGCGATGACCACCTCGGTGAAGGTCTTGACGATCTCCCGAGCCGCCGCTGCGTCCAGCCGGCGGTTCACCGCCACGACGCCACCGAAGGCCGAGACCGGATCGCATTGCAGCGCCCGCGCATAGGCGGTCTTCAGGTCCGGCCCCAGGGCCACGCCACAGGGGTTGGCGTGCTTGATGATGGCGACGGCGGCGCTCTCGGCCGGATCGAACTCGGCGATCAGTTCGAAGGCGGCGTCGGTGTCGCCGACATTGTTGTAGCTGAGTTCCTTGCCCTGCAGCTGGCGGGCGCTGGCGACGCCCGGGCGCGCCTCCGACGTGCGATAGAAGGCGGCGGCCTGGTGCGGGTTCTCGCCATAGCGCATGGCCTGGATGCGCCGGCCGGCGATGCTCTTGCGCTCGGGCCACTGCTCGCCGAGCTGGCGGGCGAACCAGGTGGAGATCACCGAATCATAGGCGGCGGTGCGGGCATAGGCGCGCGCCGCCAGCTTGCGGCGCAGGTCCAGCGATGTGTGCCCGCCATTGGCCTGCAGCTCGGCCAGCACCTCGGCCATGTCCTCGGGCGCGGTGCAGACCGCGACATAGGCGTGGTTCTTGGCCGCCGAACGGATCATCGCCGGACCACCGATGTCGATGTTCTCGACGCAGGCGTCGAAGCCGGCGCCGGCCGCCACCGTCGCCTCGAACGGGTAGAGGTTCACATAGACCAGATCGATGGCCCCGATGCCGTGGGCCCGCATGGCCTCGGCGTGGTCGGGCGCGTCGCGCACGCCCAGCAGGCCGCCGTGCACCACCGGGTGCAGGGTCTTGACCCGGCCGTCCATCATCTCGGGAAAGCCGGTCAGCTCGGCGACGTCCTTCACCGCCAGCCCGGCCTCGGCGATGGCCCTGCAGGTGCCGCCGGTGGAGACCAGCTCGACGCCGAAACCGGCGAGGGTGCGTGCGGTCTCGATCAGGCCGGTCTTGTCGGAGACCGAGATCAGCGCGCGGCGGACAAGGGCGCGGTCGGCTGCGGGCGGGAAGTCGGGGGCGGCGGGCATGGGGCGTCTCCGGATCGAAGAGATGCCCAGGCGCGCGGCTCGGAACTCCGCGCTCCCCGGTGGTGCTCCACCTTTGCGCCAGTCACGCGGATGAGGCGGAACATAGGCGGCGTCGCGAGGGAGTCAACGCGGGGCCGGGTTGGATAGGTAGTCGCAGGCCGCGGCGAACTCTCACAACAATTCGGTGGAGGCAGGGCCGCGCGCACTGTCTCAGGCGCACTGTTAGAAATCCCGAGGCCGAACGACTACCTTGATCAGACAGGGATCGAGGGGGCTTGGATGTTCAGGACAATCGCCGCACTGGCGTCGGTATTGGCGCTCGCGGGCGCGGCCCACGCACAGACTCCCCCGTCGCCGCCGGCCCAGCCCTGGATCATGCCGACCGACGCCGAGATCAGGCAGATCCTCGTCGACCGCATCGACGTGCAGCATCAGGGCGTCGGCATCGTGGTCGGCGTCGTGGACGCCCACGGGCGGCGGATCGTCAGCTACGGGGCCCTGGCCAAGGGCGATGCCCGGCCGCTGGACGGGCGGACGATCTTCGAGATCGGCTCGATGAGCAAGGTGTTCACCTCCCTGCTGCTGGCCGACATGACCCAGCGCGGCGAAGTGAAGCTGGACGATCCGATCGCCAAGTTCCTGCCGCCGGGGGTGAAGGTCCCCGAGCGGGGCGGCAGGCAGATCACCCTGATCGACCTGGCGACCCACACCTCGGGCCTGCCACGAATCCCGACCAATATGGCGCCGAAGGACCCGGCCAATCCCTATGCCGACTATACCGTCCAGCAGCTCTATGACTTCCTGGCCAGCTACACCCTGCCCCGGGACATCGGCAGCCAGTACGAATACTCCAACCTCGGCGGCGGCCTGCTCGGCCATGTGCTCTCCTTGCGAGGCGGCGCCGACTACGGGACCCTGGTCCGGCAGCGCATCACAGATCCGCTCGGCATGCGCTCGACCGGCATCGCCCTCACCGCCGAGGAGAAGGCGCGGATGGCGGTCGGCCACGATGCGGCGCTGAACCCCACGTCCAACTGGGATATTCCGACCCTGGCCGGGGCCGGCGCCCTGCGGTCGGACGCCGACGACATCCTGACCTTCCTGGCCGCCGAGCTCGGCTATGGCAAAAACCCCATCGCCGCGGCGATGAAGGCGCAGCTGGCCCCGCGCCGGCCGACGACGGTCCCGAACCTGGAGATCGCCCTGGGTTGGCATATCTTCACCATCCAGGGGCGGCAGATCGTCTGGCACGACGGCGGGACTGGCGGCTATCGCAGCATGATGGCCTTCGATCCCAAGGCGGGCGTCGGCGTGGTGGCGCTCTCCAACGTCTCGACCGTGGCGGGGGTGGACGACATCCCCCTGCATATCCTGGCCGGCGTCCCCCTCGCGGCGGCGGCGCCGCAGCACCACGAGGTCGCGGTGGACCTGGCGGTGCTCCAGGGCCTCGTCGGCCGCTACGAGCTCGCGCCCAAGGTGGAGGTGGAGATCACCCTCAAGGACGGGACGCTCTACGCCCAGGTGACGGGCCAGCCGGCCTATCCGGTGTTCAGTGAAGGGCCGCACCGGATCTTCTGGAAGATCGTGGACGCCCAGGCCGACTTCGAGGTCGACGTCCATGGCCGGGCGACGACGCTCGTCCTGCACCAGGGCGGCCGCGACGCCCGGGCGCCGCGGGTCCCCTAGATCTTTGTATTCACGCGCGTTCTGTTCCGAAAACCGGTTCCCACTTTTCGGAACGCGCTCTAGCTGGCGCCCGGCGGCCGCGACGGCAGCTTGAGGCCGCAGTTGGTGATCTTGCAGGCGGTGATGGTGTGCACGTAGCGGATCTTGCCGTGCTCGATGCGGAAGGTATGGGAGTCCGGCTCCGCGTTGGTTCCGAGGTGGTTGAACACGGTCACCGCGCCGAACTCGGGATCGACCACGTACTGGCGGTCGACGATCTTCACACCGCTGGGCACGCCGACGTTGCAGCTGTCGCCCGGCAGCGACTGACCGGGAGCGGCCTTGCTGGTGTAGAGACCGCCCTCCAGCCGCTCGCAGGGCGTGCCCCACGGCACCACCACCTTCTTGTCGTTGAAGTCGTCGAGATAGGCGTTGGCGGCGGCGAGCAGGGTCTCGCGGCTGTCCCGATCGGCGACGGGAATCTCGCCCCAGTTCTCGGCCTGGGAGTACTTCAGGGTGTTGCCAGGGTTGAACAGCCAGCCGTTCTTGGCGTCGGTGACCATCACGTCGATGCCGCCGATCTGCCCGCCCCGGGCAGTCACCAGGGCGCCCAGCACATAGGGGTGCGCCGGATCGGTGATGACCATCTCGGTGAAGGACGAGCAGCTCTGGGTGTCGAGGATGCTGCGGTGGAAATCGATCTTCTCGGGCTTGGAGATCAACCCCGTGGACAGGGTCGATTCGTCCAGGTTCTCCATGTAGTCCATCCAACTGCCGAGCTTCATCGGCGAGGTGTCGCCCATGGTCTGCGCGGCAAGGTAGGAATCGGTCGACGCCTGCAGGCCGGCCCGGTCGCAGACCCCCTGGGCGAAGGCCGGCGCGGTGCAGAGCACGAGGCCGCAAGCCAGGGCCGAGCCCAGCAGCCCCTTCACTCGCGACTTGCGCGGCGCCTGGCCGCGCCCGCTCTTCCGATCACGAACAAAGGCCATCCCCGACTCCCCATGCTCTGGATTGTTCCACCAATCTACGGCCGATCCAGCCCGTCTGTCACGAGGAGGACGGACCTCTGAAATGCGGCTAGGCGTCGGCGAGCAGCTCCGCCCTCAGGGCCGCGGCCTCCTGGTGCTTCGGATCCTCCATCAGGGCCGCATCGATATGGACGAGAGCCTCGCGCAGCTCGCCCGTCTCGAGCAGCATGCGCGCCAGTTGCAGCAGCAACGGCGCGGGCGGATGCGACAGCAGCGCGATCTGGCGCAGGGCGGCCAGGGCCTCGCCAGCGCGGCCGGCGCGGAGCAGGGCGGCCACCAGACGCCGATGGACCTCGACATGGCGGGGAAAGCGCTCGGCGGCCCGCTGGGCCAGACCGACGGCGGTCTCGGCGGGCGCGCGCTCCAGCACCAGGTCCGCGGCGAGGAAATCACCCGCCTCGAAGGCCTCGAGCGACAGGGCCGCACCCAGCAGGACCACCGCCTCTGCGGTGCGCCCGGCCCCCACCAGGACGCGCGCCAGCTCGACCCGGATCTCCGGGCGATCGGGGTGGGCCGCCGCCAGGGGCGCCAGGACGTCTTCGGCCTCGCCCCAACGATGCTGGCGCGACAAGGCCGTCCCGAGGACCGAGGCGGCCTTGGTGTGTCCGGGCCGGATGGCCAGGGCCGCGAGCGCCGCCTGCTCCGCCCCGACTGGATCGCCGCTGGCCAGGAGGGCGCGGGCCCGCTGGAAATCGGCCAGGGCCGCGTCCACGTCCTCCATGTAGTTGTCGAGCATGTAGCCGACGATCTTGCCGATGAAGCCCTGGGAGACGTGCAGCCGGTCGCCCTTCCAGACCATCGCGGGGTTGGAGAGGGTGGCCATCTCGTAGCTGGGGAAATAGTCGATCCCCTCCCGCTCCAGCAGCACCGCGTCGCAGACGGCGCGCAGCACCGCCTTGGAGTGGGCGTTGGCGATGGTGACGTCGCGGCCGGTGAAGGTCATGCCCAGCGGCACCGGCGAGGTGGTGACCAGGATGTTCACCCCGGGATTGCGCGCCCGCACCAGGTCGATGGCGCCCAGCATGTCGTCGAGGCACCGCTGGTAGGACAGCACCTCGAAGCTCCAGCGCTCGGGCGTCGCCAGCATGCGCCGATGGTAAGGCGCGCCGTACATGTAGAGGCCGGTCTCGGCGTCGCGCCACGCCTCGATCAGGCCGGGGGTCATCATCAGGCAGTCGGCGGTGAAGGCCGCGCTGAACACGTCGTAGATGTGCTGGCGGCGCTCCACAAAGCGCGCCGCCGTCGCCGGCAGGGCGGTGGCGGCCATGTCGAGATCGAAATAGCGGCCCTGGCCGACGTCGAAAGCCAGGGGCTCGCAGTCGGCCCAGGCGACCTTGCCGTCGCGGTCGAAGATCCGGGCGGTCCATTCCAGGCACTGGCGGAAGGCCGGCGGGTGGAACTTGTTCATGGCGGCATTGGCGATGCCGTCGAATTCCTCGGGCGGCAGCCGGAAATCCAGCATCGGCGCCTTGCAGCCGAGCGCCGCCAGATGGGCCTCGATATTGCGCGCGAAGCAGCTGCCGATGGTGAACACCGTCTGGCCCGGCCGCAGCCGGAACGAGGGCGACACCTGCGGCCAGAACTCGGCGTCCAAGGCGTCGGCGACATCGCGCCACCGGGCGCGCCGATTGGACGATTTGTGCCGCTTGGCCTCGGCATAGCCGAGCACGAGGCTGGCGCCGCCCGCCGCCTTCGCGCCGGCCAGGCCTACGCCAGGATGTCCTTCGGCGTCGGGCCGCCCCACCCGCTCAGCCATGGTCCATGCCCCCATGCCGCTAAACCTAGCGTAGCCATGGCTTTGCATTTCGCAAGCATGCACGTAGCAAACCGGCTGCGACCTTAGGCTGCATCTCGGAAAAACGGCTTCCAGTAGCCGCGACCTGCACGTGCATGGGGCTGGACGGGCCGTCGAACTGCTGAGAGGAAGACGAGGGCCGCGCCCCACCGTCGGAGCCGGCCGAGGAGTGACGATGCGCGACGAGAGTCCAGCGAGCGCTGACGCCGCCTTCAACCACGCGCTCTCACTTCGCCAGGAGAAGCGCTACCGGGAGGCGTTGGAGCTGTTCCGCGGCCTGCTCGCAGACCCGCAATCGCGCCTCTCCAGCAAGCAGATCCGCCACGCCTATTCCCACGCCCTCAAATGCTCGACGGCGCTGAAGGACTGGGCGCTCACCGAATCCCTCGCCCGCGCCTCGATCCTGAGCAACTCCGGCAACGCCGACGGCTATTGCCGTCTCGGCGAATCCCTGGTCCGCCAGGGGCGGTTCGATGAAGCGGTCGCCGCCCTGACGCGGTCCATCGAGCTGTTGCCCGACAGTCGCGAGGCGCCCCTGTTGCTCGAGCTGGCGCGCGCCCATGCCTCCGAGAGCGGGCGCCCCAAGGTGGCGCCCTGGCCCGCGCGAAGCGCCCAGTTCGAAGACCCCCGCGCCCTCGTCGAACGCTATGTGCTGCGCTGGAAGCACGGGGTTCCGATCATCGCGCCGGACAGCGTGTTCATGACCATCGGCTCGTGCTTCGCGCTCAACCTCGCCCGGCACCTGCGGGAAATGGGCCGGACGGTGCACGCCGAGGAGATCGGCGAGGACATCAACAGCACCTACGCCAACCGCTACCTGCTGGACTGGATCGAGAACGGCGCCACCAACGCCGCCACCCAGGCCATCCAGGACGCCTATGGCCCGGCCATGCGCGAGCGGATGCGGGCCAAGGCCGCGCAAAGCGACGTGTTCGTGATCACCCTGGGGGTCGCGCCGTGTTTCTTCCGCAAGGACAACGGCGACTTCGCCTTCGTGGTCTCCAAGACCCCCACCGCGCGCGCCCACCTCTACGCCAACCACGTCATGCGCACGACCAGCGTGGAAGAGAACGTGCGCAACATCCAAGCCATCATGGACACCATCGCCCGACTGGCGCGGCGGCGGCCGAAGTTCGTGCTCACCGTCTCGCCCGTGCCGCTCGGCGGCACCCTCGAACGGCACTCGGCGGTGATCGCCGACTGCGTCTCCAAATCGACCCTGCGGCTGGCCGCCGACCAGGTCTGCGCCGCCGAGAAGAGGCATCAGGTGATCTA
>DATCFQ010000339.1:0-5441 GCA_036509495.1 Caulobacteraceae bacterium | reverse complement strand
AGGCTCCGGGCTTGGTCGAACCAGCGGCGATGGTCGTCCTCCAGCACGTCGGCGAACAGCGCCGCGGCCTCGGCGAACCGGCCCTGGGTCGTCAACGCCCAGGCGAGCCGCCGGACGTAGGCCGGATTGAGGCCTCCGATGCCGTGGAGGGCGGACGCCGCGCCCACGAATTCCGGCAGGCGATTGCCATCCCACGCGGCCTTGATCCGCAGCTTGAGGCGCGTCACCGCCTCGCGTCGCTCCGGTCCCGGAGGCGGCGCCAGGTCTCGCTCCAGCCGATCGGACAGCAGCCGCTCGAACGCGGCCAGCTCTCCCGCCGCGAGCGGCGCTGGCCAGAGCGGATCGATGTCGATCGTCTCGATCAAAGCGGTGCGCACGGCCGGCTCATGATCTCTTGTCCCCCGGCCCGAGAACGACGGTCAAGCTGGCCCCGTCGGGCCGACCCCGCTTATCCTGACGCCATGAGCATCCCGATCTTCACCCATCCCGACATGCTGGCCCACGATCCCGGGGAAGGACACCCCGAGCGGCGCGGCCGGCTCGAGGCGGTGATTTCGGCCCTGACGGACGCGGGGCTCGATAAGGACGTGCGCGAGGCGCCGCGGGCGGCGGTGGCCGACCTCCTGCGCGTACACCCCCAGGCCTATGTCGACGCCATCCGCGCGGCCGCGCCCGAGCGCGGGCGGACGCGGCTCGACGCCGACACCGCCATGTCGCCAGGCAGCCTGGCCGCCGCCGAGCGGGCCTTCTGCGCCGTGCGGCCGCCGGGCCACCACGCCGAACCGGACCGGCCGATGGGCTTCTGCCTCTATTCCTCCGTGGCGGTGGCCGCCCGCGTCGCCCAGGCCGAGGGCTTCCAGCGCGTGGCCGTCGTCGACTTCGACGTCCACCATGGCAACGGCACCGAGGCGGTGTTCGCCGAGGATCCGGATCTGTTCTTCGCCTCGATCCACCAATGGCCGTTCTATCCCGGCGCCGGTCAGGCTGGCCGGCGCGGAAACATCGTCAACGCCACCGTCCCGGCCATGGCCCCGCGCGAAACCTGGCGCGGGGCCTTCGAAACCCTGATGACGCCGCTGGGCGCATTCGGCCCCGACCTGATCCTGGTCTCGGCCGGTTTCGACGCCCATGCCAAAGATCCGCTGGCCGACCAGGCGCTGGAGACGGAGGACTATGCCTGGGCCACCCGGGCCATCCTCGAAGTCGCCCGCCAACACTGCGGGGGAAAGGTTGTGTCTTCTCTCGAGGGCGGTTACGACCTCATGGCGCTTGGTCTTTCGGCTGCGGCGCACGTGCGGGCGTTGCAAGAGGATTGACGCCCTCGTCGCCGCCGCCACCTCGGGCGCGGGCGTTTGGGGGGCCTCGCCGCGACATGCCGACCAAGTCTGCGAAGGCGGGCCAGATCATCGAGGCGCCGGCGCCCAAGGGGCTCGGCGCGCGGAAGGCTGGCGGCATCGTCCTGGCGCGGCACGGCGAGCCGGCGCTCTCGCGCAAGATCAGGCTGTCCTCGCGCCAATATCGGGAATGGTGGGCGCTCTACGAGGCCGGCGGCATCCGGGCCGGCCAATCTCCGCCGCCTCACCTGATCGAGGCCGCGGCCCGCGCGGGGGTGATCTACACATCCACCCGCCTCAGGGCGATCGAAACGGCCAGGGCCCTGGCCGAAGGGCGCGACTTCGCCCACCAGGAGGTGTTCATCGAGGCGCCCCTGCCGCCGCCTCCGTGCCCGGACTTCCTCAAGCTGTCGCCCCGGATCTGGGGCGTGATCTCGCGGCTCAGCTGGTGGCTGGGCGCCCACCGCGGCGAGGAGACCCGCCAGGCCGCACAGAAGCGCGCCGCCGAGGCCGCCCGGCTGCTCGACGAGGCCGCGCGCCAGGGCGAGAACGTGCTGGTCGTCGCCCACGGCTTCTTCAACACCATGATCGGCATGGAGCTGCGCCGGCGCGGCTGGCGGATCGTGAAGGGCCGCGGCTGGCGCTACTGGTCGACCCGCTACTTCGAACGGTGAGGCGGAGGCTGGGCCGGGCGGCCATTGCCAGCGGCTGCCCGTCGCCTATGGTGGCCTGACCTCAGTTCTGCGCGGGCGCCATGGGCGACGATGCCGATATTTCCAAGCTGACCTTCGAGCAGGCCCTAGCCGAGCTCGAGAAGATCGTGGCCGAGCTGGAATCCGGCCAGGCGCCGCTGGAGCGCTCCATCGAGATGTACGAGCGCGGTGCGCGTCTGAAGGCGCATTGCGAGAGCCGGCTCGAGGCCGCGCGTCTCCGGGTCGAGAAGATCGTCATGGGACCCGGCGGTCAGGCCGAGCGGGTCGAGCCCGCCGAATTCTCATAGAGGCGGCGCGGTGGCTGGCGTGAAGGCCCTGACCCTCGCCGAACGGATCTCCGAAACCGCCGATCTGGTGACGGTCGCGCTGGATCAGCTATTGCCGCGCGCCGAGGGCCCCGAGGCGCGGCTGACCGAGGCCATGCGTTACGCCACCCTCGGCCCGGGACGGCGCCTGCGGCCCTTCTTCGCGCTCGAGACGGCGAAGATGTTCGACCTCGACGAGCGGCCGGTGCTGCGGACGGCCTGCGCGCTGGAGTGCATCCACGCCTATTCCATCGTCCATGACGACCTGCCCTGCATGGATCCGGACGCCGGGCCCAGGATCCACGCCAGCGTCCACACCGCCTATGACGAGCCGACCGCCGTGCTGGCCGGCGACGCGCTGCAGGCCATCGCCTTCGAGATCCTGGCCCATCCCGACACCCACGAGGACGGGGCCGTGCGCGCCGAGCTGGTCCGCCGCCTCGCCGCCGCCGCGGGCGCCAGAGGCATGGTCGGCGGGCAGATGATCGACCTCCTGGGACCCCGCGACGATTTCGGCGGCATGGCGCGGATGCAGCGGATGAAGACCGGCGCCCTGATCGCCTGCGCCTTCGAGATGCCGCTGGTGCTGGCCCGGGCCAGCGAGGCCGAGCGCCACGCCCTGGTCGGCTTCGCCCAGGACCTCGGCCTCGCCTACCAGATCACCGGCGACCTGATGGAGTCCGAAGCGCACGCCGGATGCGAGGCGGCCGCCGTCCACAGCAAGGACCAGGTTCGCGGCAAGGCCAACTATGTCTCGCTGCTGGGGGCCCCCGCCGCGCGCGAGCGTCTTGGCGTGCTGGCGGCCCAGACCAAGGCCCACCTCGACCCGTTCGGCGAACGGGCGGTGTACTTGCGCGACTGTGTGGATTTCGTCATGGAGCTCAGGGCCTGACCGCCAAAGACCAGGGCGGTGTGACGCCGCGGCGACACGCCGGCGAGCCCCGCTCCCTCCTGGCGCGATGACGCACGCGACAGGCCACATTTCGTGCTAAACTCGGCACCACATTGTTCTGAAACGCTTTAGTGTGGGGCATGCCTGACACACCTCTGCTCGACACCGTCGCTTCGCCGGCCGATATGCGCGGCCTCTCCGTGGCGGAGCTGCGCCAGCTCGCCGACGAACTCAGGACCGAAACCGTCGACGCCGTCTCCAAGACCGGCGGCCACCTGGGCGCGGGCCTGGGGGTGGTCGAGCTCACCGTCGCCCTCCACCACGTGTTCGAGACGCCCAAGGACATCCTGATCTGGGACGTCGGCCACCAGGCCTATCCGCACAAGATCCTGACCGGCCGCAGAGACCGCATCCGCACCCTGCGCCAGGGCGGCGGCCTCTCCGGCTTCACCAAGCGCTCGGAAAGCGAATACGACCCGTTCGGCGCGGCCCACGCCTCGACCTCGATCTCGGCCGCGCTTGGCTTCTGCGTCGCCCGCGACCGCAAGAGCGAGGACAGCCATGTCATCGCGGTGATCGGCGACGGCGCCATGAGCGCCGGCATGGCCTATGAGGCGATGAACAACGCCGCCGAGACCACCAAGCGGCTGATCGTCATCCTCAACGACAACGACATGTCGATCGCCCCGCCGGTGGGCGGCATGAGCGCCTATCTGGCCAAGCTGGTCAGTGGCGGCGCCTATCGGCAGCTGCGCAAGTTCGGCAAGTCGGTCGCCGGGGCCTTCCCGCGCCCGATCAAGGAGGCCGCCCGCAAGGCCGAGGAATACGCCCGCGGCATGGTGGCCGGCGGCACCTTCTTCGAGGAGTTGGGCTTCTACTATGTGGGCCCGATCGACGGGCACAATGTGGCCGACCTGGTGGCCGTGCTGAAGAACGCCAGGGAAGTGGACGACATGCCCGTCCTGGTCCACGTCGTCACCCAGAAGGGCCACGGCTACGGCCCCGCCGAGAAGGCCGACGACAAGTACCACGGGGTGGTCAAGTTCGACGTGATCACCGGCCAGCAAGCCAAGGCCCCGGCCGCCGCCCCCAGCTACACCAAGGTGTTCGCCCAGGAGCTGGTCAAGCACGCCGAGCGTGACGACAAGATCGTGGCCATCACCGCCGCCATGCCCTCGGGCACCGGGCTCGACCTGTTCGAGAAGCGATTCCCCGAGCGGATGTTCGACGTCGGCATCGCCGAACAGCACGCGGTGACCTTCGCCGCGGGCCTCGCCGCCGGCGGCATGAAGCCGTTCGCGGCGATCTATTCGACCTTCCTGCAGCGCGGCTACGACCAGGTGGTCCACGACGTGGCCATCCAGAAGCTGCCGGTCCGCTTCGCCATGGATCGCGCCGGCCTGGTGGGCGCCGACGGGCCGACCCACGCCGGCTCCTTCGACATCGGCTTCCTGGGCGCCCTGCCGGGCTTCGTGATCATGGCCGCCGCCGACGAGGCGGAGTTGGCCCACATGGTCTCCACCGCCGCCGCGATCGACGACGGCCCCTCGGCCTTCCGCTATCCGCGCGGCGAGGGCGCGGGCGTCACCATCCCCGAGTTCGCCGAGCCGCTGGAGATCGGCAAGGGCCGCATCGTGCGCGAAGGTTCGGCGGTGGCCATCCTCTCCTTCGGCTCACGGCTGCAGGAATGCCTGAAGGCGGCCGACCAGCTGGCCGCGCGCGGGCTGTCCGCCACCGTCGCGGACGCCAGGTTCGCCAAGCCGCTGGACGAGGATCTGATCGGCCAGCTGGTGCGCAACCACGAGGCCCTGATCACCGTCGAGGATGGCGCGCGGGGCGGCTTCGGCGCCTTCGTGCTGCAGCTCCTGGCGGAGCGCGGCGTGCTCGACCGCGGCCTGAAGGTGCGCACCCTGGTGCTGCCCGACATTTTCCAGGACCACGACAAGATCGAGGTCATGTACGCCGACGCCGGCCTCGACGCCGACGGCATCACCGCCGCCGCCATCCAGGCCCTGGGCCTCGACAACGTCGCCGCCGCGGGCCGCCGGGCGTAAGCGGACCCGACCCTAGCGGATCGTCGGCCGTAGCGGGATCGTCGTCCCTATTCCCATCACCGTCATGGCCGGGCTTGTCCCGGCCACCCATGATCACCGTGCTCGCCGGAGTTCATGGATCGGCGGGACAAGCCCGCCGATGA
>DATCFQ010000338.1:0-2522 GCA_036509495.1 Caulobacteraceae bacterium | reverse complement strand
CCGCCTGCTGTTCGATCGGCGCGTGGTCGGACTCCGGCACGATCCAGCGCGACCCGCCGGTCTCGGCGATGATCTGCGACAGGGCGACGAAGCCGAGTTCGGCGGCCCCGGTCTGGACGAACTGATAGGTCTGGGCGATCGAGGTCCCCATCACCAGTTTCGGCTTGAGCTGGTCGTAGACCCCGAGCTCGGTCAAGGTCTGCACCGCCGCCACGCCATAGGGCGCCACCGCTGGATCGGCGATGGCCAGCTTCTGGAACTTGTCCGACTTGAGCACCCTGCCGCCGCCATCGACGAGGCCCGGGGTCTTGCTGAACAGCGCCAGCTTGCCCACCGCATAGGTGAAGCGGGCTCCGGGAACGGCGAAGCCGTCCTTCTCGGCCTGGGCCGGCCGGTCTGCGTCGGCGGACAGGAACACCTCATAGGGCGCGCCGTGGGTGATCTGGGCGTAGAACTGCCCCGAGGCCCCGAAGCTCAGCAGCACGTGATCGTGGGTCTTGGCCTCGAAGGCAGCCGCGATTTCCTTGGCCGGTTCGGTGAAGTTCGCCGCGACGGCGACCTGGACGTCCGCCGCCAAGGCCGGCCCGCCCGCCAGCAGCGTCAGCGCGGCCAGCGCGCCTACGAGGATCGTGTTTCTGAATCTGTCGCCCATGGATCCCTCCCAAGAGAGGGCGTTATGTACTCGATCTTCCAATCGTAGGCGATCCGGCAGTCTGGTTGGCGCCGCCAGCGCGTCGCCCCAGCGCGCCTATCGCGACGACGACGAGGATCAGATAGCTCCAGATCACGCCCGCCGTGAACGGAGCCAGGGCGCCGACCCTCGGGTCGACCATGCGGGCCACATAGATGGCGATGCTGATGACCTGAAAGGCGGCCGCCCAGAGGGGCCACCAGCGATCCGAACGCAGTGCGACCCAGATCATGACCGCGAGATAGATCACGTCGATCGCCAGGTCGGCCCACTGGGGAGCCCCCCAATCCCGCGTGTTTTGCAGAATCCCCGAGGCGATCGAATCGACGACCATACCGAAGGCGATCGTCCGCTCGGGCCATCCGCCGCGCCAAAGCGCAAGGGCGGCCACGGCGAGCATCAAGGCCGTCCAAATCTGCTGTGGCAGGGTGTGGACAAGAAACATGGGGCCCTCAGCGATAGAGGGCCCCAATTTCATGAAAAGCGAACTGGTGAAAGACTGGTCGTCGCCTAGGCGGCCACGGAGTTGTTGCGGACCGGGGTGAGATTCGGCCGAACGAGCGCGCCCTGAGGGGGCTTCTCGCCGTTGTCGCCATCCATCACCACCGACCCGAGCCCGATCTGGGTCTTCACCACCGACAGCTCCTTGTGGGTCTCGACGATGCCGCGGCGGGCCTGGGCCAGGGCCGCGATGGTTTCGCTGAGCCGCTCGAGGGCGTCCTGGCCGAACAGGGCCGAGAGGCCGGCCCCGGCGCGGGCGGCCGGGATAACGGCGGCGAGGAAGGCGGTCTTGTTGAGCGCCGCGTCGATGGCGGCCTCGGCCTCGAACAGACCGGCGGCCACCTGATCGGCGGCCAAACGACGTTGCTTGAGCATGAGTCTCCCCCTTGGCGCCGGCGCAGAGGTCCGGCGCGCTTGATGATCGGTTGCGATTGGGTGGCGGGGCCGGCGGCGCGCTAGAGCGTGACAGCCGAAAGTGTGTGCGGTTTCGGCGGCGGTCACGCTCTAGAATCAAACATTCAGAGCGCGTTCGAGCGGCGAAACCGCCTGCACTTTCGCCTAACGCGCTCTCGCGTCAGACCAGGTCCCTCAGGGCGTGCAGGCCCGCGAGGACCCCTCCGAAGGCCACCGCCGAAGCGATGGCGATCAGCAGGATCAGCCCGAGCCTGGCGAGCGGGCCTAGGGCATTTCCGCTTCCTCCCCAGGCAAGAGGCCCGGCTGGAAGGTTTCGTCCATCAGGGTCCAGGCGAGACACAGGATCTCGCGCAGCACCAGCTCCGGCGGTTTCCAGAGCGCCTGTTTGCGCAAAGCCGAGACCAGCGCCGGGGTGATCGCGGCCCGGGACGGCGCGCCAGACAGATCGGCGAGCTGTCGCTCCAGCTGCTCCCAGGTGAAGTGCGGCGTCGGCCTCTCCGGGGTTGGCGGCCCTGGCCAGGTCCGACCGAACGGACCCATCTCCCGGCGCAAGGGCAGCGCCCGGCCGTCGGTCTTTGAGGTTGGGTCCTGGCTGGATCGGGTCACTTAGGCTCTCCCCTTGTCGAGGGGGATGCAGCCCGATCGCGCTGTCCGCGCCTATCCCGTTCGCGTCGGGTCCCGATTGGATGGGGATGGCCGCAGCGCGCTCGTGGGCCGCCATGCGGCGGGCGGCGTCGTAGCGGTCCTGGGCGCCCAGCCGCTGGCGGGCCTTGTCGACATGGGTGTCGACCGTGTGCTTGGAGATGCCGAGCTGGCGGCCGATCTGCTTGGAGCTGAGGTGCTCGTAGACGAGTCGGAGGCATTCACGCTCGCGGCGCGTGAGAAGGTCGATGGCCGCATCCGGCGGCCCTAGGTC
>DATCFQ010000337.1:0-3455 GCA_036509495.1 Caulobacteraceae bacterium | reverse complement strand
GACAAGGGCCAGCTCGAGACCGCGGTGATGAACCTCACCGTCAACGCCCGCGATGCGATCCGCGGCAAGGGCGGCGCCAACGGGTCCGGTTCCGGCGGCGGGGTGGTGCGCATCCGCACCGCCCGGGTCTCGCGGGCGGAGGCCATGTCGCTCGGCTACACCGAGGCGCCGGACGGCGAGTTCGCCCTGATCGAGGTTTCCGACACCGGCCCCGGCATCCCGTCCGAGGTGATGGCCAAGATCTTCGAGCCGTTCTTCACCACCAAGGCGCTGGGCGAAGGCACGGGCCTGGGGCTTTCCACCGTCTATGGCATCGTCAAGCAGGCCGACGGCTGGATCCACGCCGACTCCAAGCCCGGCCAGGGCGCCTGTTTCCGCATCTTCCTGCCGGTGTTCACCCCGCCCGCGGTCAGCCAGGCGCCGCCGGTGCAGCCGGTGCGGGCCAAGCCGAAGGCGCGCGACCTTTCCGGCGCCGGACGCATCCTGTTCGTCGAGGACGAGGACGCGGTGCGCGGCGTGGCGGCGCGGCTGCTGCGCGCCCGCGGCTACGAGGTGATCGAGGCCTGCGATGGCGAGCAGGCGCTGGAACTCGCCGAGGCCAACGCCGGCCGGATCGACCTTCTGATCTCCGACGTGATCATGCCGGGCCTGGACGGCCCCTCGCTGCTGAAGAAGGCGCGCCAGTACCTGGGCTCGGCGCCGGTGATGTTCATCTCCGGCTATGCGGAAGCGGAATTCTCCGACGTGCTCGAGGGCGAGCCCGGCGTGACCTTCCTGCCCAAGCCGATCGACATCAAATCCCTGGCCGAGCGGGTCAAGCAGCAGCTCCAGGCGGCGTGATCGGTTTCGCTGCGCCCGCTTGCGGCAAAGCTGTGGGTTGCCGAGATGCATGGCTCAGCCTAGGCGTGTCCGGCCCCTGCTTTTCCGCGTGTGGTCCGCTCCCCCAATGATCGATCGACGCCGCCTCATCGCCGGAGCCGCCGGACTTTCGGCCGCAGCCACGACGCCGCTGGCCTGGGCCCAGGCCGCGCCGGGCGCGGGCCCGGGCGAGGCGGCCAGGCTGAACGCCCTGATGAACGACATCCTGGCGCGGACGCTCCGGCGCAATCCCGAGACGACCAGCGGCCTCGGCCTGGACAAGGGCGACCTGGCCTGGACCAAATCGGTGCTCTCCGACGAATCCCTGGGCGCTCTGGCGGAGGACAAGGCCTTCACCGCCGCCGACCTGGGGCGGTTGCGGGCGATCCGCCGCGCGGCGCTCTCGGGCATGGACGCGGTCAACTACGACTCGGTGGCCTTCAACCTGGGCGCCCTGCACGAGGGCGACCTCGCCTTCGACTACGGCGGCGTGGGCCAGGACGACGCCTGGGCCGGCGCGCCCTATGTGCTGAGCCAGCTCACCGGCAGCTACCAGTCGACGCCGGATTTCCTCGAGAACCAGCACCGCATCGCCGACAAGGCCGATGCGGACGCCTATCTCGCGCGGCTCGAGGCTCTGGGGCGGTTGATCGATCAGGAGAGCGACAAGGCGCGGCACGATGCGGCGCTCGGCGTCATTCCGCCCGACTTCGTTATCGACGCGGCGGTGGCGGGGATGCGCGCCCTGCAGAGCCAGTCCGCCGATCAGTCCACCTTGGTGGGCTCCCTGGCGCGGCGGGTGAAGGAGCAAAGGATCGAAGGCGACTACGCCGGCGAGGCGTCCCGGATCTATCAAGACACGGTGCGCCCGGCGCTGGAGCGCCAAATCGCCCTGGTGGAAAGCTGGCGGCCCAGGGCGGTGCACGACGCCGGCGTCTGGCGGCTGCCGAAGGGCGGCGAGTACTACGCCCTCTCGCTCCGGCAATACACCACCACCACCGCCTCGCCGGCCGAGGTGCATCGGCAAGGCCTGGAGCTGGTCGCCGAGATCGCCGGACGGATCGACGCCCTGATGCGCAAACAGGGCATGACCGAGGGGACGGTCGGCCGGCGCCTGCGCGTCATGTTCACCGACAAGCGGTTCATCTATCCGGACACGGACGAAGGCAAGGCGCAGCTGATCGCCGACCTCAACCGCAAGGTGGGGACGGTCGAGGCGAAGCTGCCGCAGTGGTTCGGCCGCCTGCCCAAGGCGACGCTGCAGATCCAGGGCGTGCCGAAGACCATGGAGGCCAGCGAGCCCGCCGGCTACTACACCTCAGGCTCCCTGGATGGCGTGCGGCCCGGCGTCTACTGGATCAATCTGCGCGACACCGCCGAGCTGCCGAGCTGGACCCTGCCCACCCTGACCTTCCACGAAGGCGTCCCGGGCCACCACCTGCAGGGCAGTCTCTCCAATGAGAGCGCGAGCCTGCCGCTGCTACGCAAGATCCAGGGCAATTCGGGCTACGCCGAGGGCTGGGCGCTCTACGCCGAAGAGCTGGCGGTCGAGATGGGTCTCTACGACGACGATCCGTTCGGCCACATCGGCCAGCTTCACGACGCCTTGCTGCGCGCCGCACGCATGGTGCTGGACTCCGGCATCCACGACCGGCGCTGGAGCCGCGAGCGGGCCATCGCCTACTATGCCGACACCCTCGGCGACCCGGTCAGCGCTGCGGCCACCGAGGTCGACCGCTACTGCGTCTGGCCGGGCCAGGCCCCGGCCTACATGCTGGGCAAGCTGACCTTCCTGCGCCTGCGCGACAAGGCGAAGGCGGCGCTCGGCGGCCGGTTCGACATCCGCGCCTTCCACGATGCGGTGCTGCTGGCTGGGAACATGCCCCTGACGGTGATGGCGCTGCGGGTCGACGACTACATCGCCTCGGCCAAGGCCGCCTAGAAACGCGCCTTCCCGGAGGCAAGCACGGCCAATCGCGTCCGCAGTTGTCACCGCTGACTGACAATGCCGGGTGAATCCGCTAATCGGCCCCCATGACCGATGCCGACAAGCCGATGGCCGCGCTCGCCCTGGAGTTCGGGCTCAAGGCCGACGAATACGCCCTGATCGTCCAGCGGCTGAACCGCGAGCCCAATATCGTCGAACTCGGGGTGTTCTCGGTGATGTGGAGCGAGCACTGCTCCTTCAAGTCGAGCCGCCGCCACCTCGGCAAGCTTCCGACCACCGGACCGCGGGTGATCCAGGGTCCCGGCGAGAACGCCGGGGTGGTGGATATCGGCGACGGCGAGGCCTGCGTCTTCAAGATGGAGAGCCATAACCACCCCTCGTTCATCGAGCCCTACCAGGGCGCCGCGACCGGCGTCGGCGGCATCATGCGCGACGTCTTCACCATGGGCGCGCGGCCGGTGGCGCTGCTGAACGCCCTGCGCTTCGGCGACCCGGCGCATCCCAGGACTCGCCGACTGGTGGGTGGCGTGGTCGCCGGCATCGGCGGCTACGGCAACTGCGTGGGGGTGCCGACCGTCGGCGGGGAGACCAATTTCCATCCCGGCTACAACGGCAACATCCTGGTCAACGCCATGTGCGTGGGCGTGGC
>DATCFQ010000336.1:0-4206 GCA_036509495.1 Caulobacteraceae bacterium | reverse complement strand
CGGCAGCAGGTCGGGATCGGGGAAATAGCGGTAGTCCTGGGCATCTTCCTTGGAGCGCATCGAGCGCGTCTCGCCCTTGTTCGGATCGAACAGGCGGGTCTCCTGGTGGACCTTCTGGCCGTCTTCGATCAGCTCGACCTGGCGGCGGGATTCGTACTCGATGGCCTGCTGGATGTAGCGGTAGGAATTGACGTTCTTGATCTCGCAGCGGGTGCCGAGCTCGTCGCCCGGCTTGCGCACCGACACGTTCACGTCGGCGCGCAGATTGCCCTTCTCCATGTCGCCGTCGCAGGCGCCGAGGTAGCGCAGGATCGAGCGCACCTTCTTCACATAGGCCGCCGCGCCCTCGCCCGAGCGGATGTCGGGGCGCGAGACGATCTCCATCAGCGCCGTGCCGGCCCGGTTCAGGTCGACATAGGTCCAGTTGGGATCCATGTCGTGGATCGACTTGCCGGCGTCCTGCTCCAGGTGCAGCCGCTCGATGCGCACCGTGAAGCTGGAGCCATCGTCCTTCTCGACCTCGACCACGCCCTCGCCGACGATCGGGTCCTTGTACTGGCTGATCTGATAGCCGGACGGCTGGTCGGGATAGAAATAGTTCTTCCGGTCGAAGCGCGACCAGGTGTTGATCTGGGCCTTCAGCCCCAGGCCCGCGCGCACCGCCTGCTCGACGCAGTAGCGGTTGATCACCGGCAGCATGCCCGGCATCGCCGCGTCGACCAGGCTGACCTGCTCGTTCGGCCTCGCGCCGAAGCCCACCGCCGCGCCCGAGAACAGCTTGGACTTGGACGCCACCTGGGCGTGAACCTCCAGGCCGATGACGACTTCCCACGGGCCCGTGCGCCCTTCGATGGTCTTGGATGGCTCGCTCATACGGCCCGCTTACACCACCAGGGCGGCTTCCGGGAGAGGCGGTGTTGGTCACCAGTCTCTTAACACCGAAAGGAAATATTCATGGTCAACAGATAGCAACGTTCAACCGCCTGATGGGGAGAAGGTGACTTGTTCAAGGTGCTGAGTTGCATCGCCGGTCAGCATGACCTGCGACTGGTCCTGCTGGCGGCGGTCATCTGCGTCTGCGCAGCCCTGACGGCCTTCCGCCTGTTCGCCGACGCCAAGGTCCGCCCGCAGGGCGCGCGGCTGCTGCGCGTGGCGCTGGCGGCCCTGGTCGCCGGCATCGGCATGTGGTCCACCCATTTCGTCGCCATGCTGGCCTATGGGCCGGCGGTGAACGGCGACTACGAGTTCGCCGGCACGGTCGCGTCCTTCCTGCTCCCCATACTCGGCGCCGGCGCCGCCTTCGCCCTCGGCGCCGAGAGCCGCAAGACCAGCTGGACCGTCGCGGCGGGCCTGATCCTGGGCTTCAGCCTCGCGCTGATGCACTTCACCGGCATGCGCGCCTTCCAGCCCTTGGCGGTGATGCACTGGAACGCGCCCTATGTCATAGCCTCGCTGGTGCTGGGCATGGCCGTGCTGGTGGCGACCATGTTCGCCGCCCAGCGCTCGGAACGGCCGATCCTCTACGCCGCCGGCCTGTTCGTGCTCGGCGTCTGCGGCCTGCACTTCACCGCCATGACCGCGGTGACCCTGATCCCGGGCCCCCACCCGGCCGCGCTGCCCGGCTACGCCCTGTCCAACCCCGTGCTGGCCATCTGGATCGCCAGCGCCGCCCTCAGCGTGCTCGCCGTCGCCAATCTGATCACCCTGGACGGCTGGAGCCGCCGGCGCGCCATCTCCCACCTCAAGGACGCCATCGAGCCCATGGCCGAGGGCATCGCCTTCTTCGACAGCGACGACCGCATCATCGTCTGGAACAGCCGCTACGCCGAGCTGGTCGACCCCGCCGGCGTCCTGGCCCCGGGCAAGTCGTTCCGCGACCTGCTGGAAGGCAATGTCGCCGCCGGCGCCCACCCCGAATCCCTGGGCCATGAGCGCGAATGGATCGAGACGCGCGTCGCCAACCGCGGAGAGCTGGGGACCGACGAGCACAAGAACGGCGAGCGCTGGGTCCGCGCCGAACGGCGGCGCACCCGCGACGGCGGCCTGGTCACCGTGGTCATGGACGTCACCGAGTTCCGCTGGGCCGCCGAGGTGCTGGCCCAGGCGCGCGACGCCGCCGAGGCCGCCAACCGCGCCAAGAGCGAATTCCTCGCCAATGTCAGCCACGAGCTGCGCACGCCCTTGAACGGCGTGCTCGGCATCGCCGAGGTGCTGACCCACACCGCCCTGGACGAGCGCCAGCGCGAGATGGTGGAGACCATCCGCACCTCCAGCGTCTCGCTGGAAATCCTGCTATCCGACATCATGGACCTGGCGCGGCTCGAGTCCGGCAAGATCGACATGGTCGTCGAGCCCTTCGATCTCGGCCAGGCGGTTCGCGCCGTCGCCTCGCCCTATCAGCTGCAGGCCCGCGGCAAGGGCCTGGGCTTCATCGTCGACATGGCCCCAGACGTCCAGGGCGTGGTCGAGGGCGACGCCGCCCGGCTGCGGCAGATCCTCGCCAACCTGGTGTCCAATGCGGTGAAGTTCACCGACCATGGCGATGTGCGCGTCACCGTCGACCGGCCCGATCCGAACGACGCCTGGATCCGCTTTTCGGTGAAAGACACCGGGGTGGGCTTCACCCCCGAGGCCAAGGCCCGGATCTTCGAGCACTTCCAGCAGGCCGACGGCTCCGCCACGCGCCGCCACGGCGGCACCGGCCTCGGCCTCGCCATCTGCAAGCAGGCGGCCCAGCTGCTGGGCGGCGTGCTCGACTGCCGCAGCACCTCAGGCATTGGCTCGGAGTTCACCCTGACCCTGAACCTGCCGCCCTCGGCTGGACTGGCGCGTCCGCCCGTCCAGGAGATGGACTCGCTCGAAGACGTCGCCGCGGCGCTGGAGCCGCTGAGCCAGGACAACGACCAGCCTCATGTGCTGAGGGTGCTGGTGGTCGACGACCATCCGACCAACCGCCGGGTGGTCGAGATGATCCTGGATCAGGTGGGCGCCGAGCGGGTCTCGGTGGAGAACGGCAAGCTGGCGCTGGAGGCCTATATCGCCGACCACTTCGACGTGGTGCTGATGGACATCCAGATGCCGGTGATGGACGGCCTGACCGCCACCCAGAAGATCCGCCTGGTCGAGAAGGAAGAGCACCGCACCCAGACGCCGGTGATCATCCTGTCGGCCAACGCCATGCCCGAGCACATCGAGGCCGGCCGCGCCGCCGGCGCCAACCGCCACCTGGCCAAGCCGATCTCGGCCATGGAGCTGCTCAAGGTCATCGCCGAAGTGGCCAACGAACCCCGGGCGGCTTAGAGGCGCGGCGCTCCGGCGTCAGGGCCATCTGCCCCTCCGTCTCAGCCAATCCGCCACACACCAGGCAGCGCCGACCAGGGCCAGGTTCACGCCGTTCTCGGACCCGTTCGCGTGGCTGTGCGGGTCCCTGATCACCGATGGCAGCTGCGCCAGGAGGCCGAACGCCACGAACATCGTGGTGGGCAGGACCGCCGCCAATCCATAGACGCGTCTGCCGTTCGCCATGCCGAGCCCCTTGCCGCCCAAGCGAAAATCCAGGTCATGGACGCCTGGGCGTCGGCGAACCATGGCCCGGCCGGTCCGGGCTGCGCTAAGGTCCGCTTTGATGATCCGCTCCGTCGCTTTCCCGGATGGAAGCCATGCGCCCGCTCTCGGCCAGGGAACCTGGCGGATGGGGGAGGACGCCCGCCGCCGCCGGCTGGAGACCCGAGCCCTGCGCGTCGGGATCGACCTCGGCATGACCCTGATCGACACCGCCGAGATGTACGGCGACGGCGCCGCCGAAGAGCTGCTGGGCGAGGCGCTGGCCGGCGTCCGCGACGCGGTCTTCCTGGTCAGCAAGGTCTATCCCCAGAACGCGGGCCGGGGGCCCATCGAGCGCGCCTGCGAGTCCAGCCTGCGGCGGCTGAAGACCGACCGGCTCGATCTCTATCTGCTGCACTGGCCTGGATCGGTCCCTCTGGCGGAGACGATCGAGGGCATGCAGGCGCTGGTGGGAGCAGGAAAAATCCTGCGCTGGGGCGTCAGCAACTTCGACCCCGCCGACATGGACGACCTGCTCAGCGCCGGCGGCGAGGCCTGCGCCACCGATCAGGTCCTCTACAACGTGACCGAACGAGCCCCGGAGTTCGACCTCCTGCCGCAGATGAGGCGGCTGGCCATGCCGGTCATGGCCTATAGCCCGAT
>DATCFQ010000335.1:0-6035 GCA_036509495.1 Caulobacteraceae bacterium | reverse complement strand
CGCCGAAATCGCCGCCTGGGAGCAGCGACGAAATGCCGAAAAGGCCCAGATCAACTGGATGTTCACCACCCAGAAGGCCCGCGAAAAACTCCGCAAGGCCTACCCAGTCAAAGAGTCATAATCTCTGTGCAGTGGTACTAGGCGGTCCCTCCCGCCGCACGATAGGCGGCGCGGGCGGACGCCTGAGCGGCGACGGCGGTCCTGTGGGCCTCGACGTAGTTGTCGTGAGCGGCCGAACGCCGCGCGTCCAATTCGCTTTGCTCCCGCACCAGTTGCTCCTCCTCGCGCTTTCGCCTCTGGTCCAGACGTCGCAGCGCAGCTTCGGCGGCGTCGAGTTTCGATCGGTCCGCCGCAGGTTTCGGCGGTTGGGACTTGACGGCCTTCTTCGGCCTCCGCTTCGGAGCGGGAGGCGTCTTTGGCAGGCCCGAGGGCTGGAGCCCGAACGCATCGTGCGTGCCCACCGCACGCTGCAGCGGCGTCTCCGGGTGCTCGAGCGCAGCGGCCACAGCAGCCTTGTCGGTGGTGATCTTTGCATCTCCGGCGGCGAACAGGTCCTGATGCGTCCCCCAGGCCCGCAACGCCGCCGCCTGGCTGGGCGCGGCGACGACGGAGTCGAAGAATCCCAGCTGGGTCTGGAAGACCTTCAGACGCGGTGCGCGTGGTTTCGGCGATCCCATGGACCTATCAGCCGTCCGCAAGTTCGATCCATACCGGCGCGTGGTCGCTGGTCTTTTCCCAACCGCGCACCTGCCGGTCCACGCCGGCGGCTTTCAAGCGCGGATGGAGCCCAGGACTGAGCAACAGATGATCGATGCGCAGCCCCGCGTCGCGAGCGAAGGCGTTCCGGAAGTACTTCCAGAAGGTGTAGATGCGCTCGCCCGGATGCAGCACGCGCAGGGCGTCGGTCCAGCCCTGGCCCAGCAGCCGCGCATAGGCCGAACGGACTTCCGGCCGGAACAGGGCGTCGTCGAGCCACCGCTCCGGGGCATAGACGTCCAGCTCGGTCGGCATGACGTTGAAGTCGCCGGCGACCACGACCGGCACGTCGTGCGACAGCAACGCCTCTGCGCGCCCGATAAGGCGTTCGAACCAGGCCAGCTTGTAGTCGAATTTCGGCCCGGGGGCCGGATTGCCATTCGGAAGGTAGAGGCAGGCGATCACCAGCCCGTTCACCGCGGCCTCGATGTAGCGGCTGTGCGGATCGTTCGCATCGCCCGGCAGGCCGCGCCGGATTTCGTGAAGCTCCGCGCCCATGGCCAGGATCGCGACACCGTTCCAGCTGCTCTGGCCCTGCCAGAGGGCGTTGTAACCGAGAGCGCCAATGGCTTCGCTGGGGAACCGGTCCTGGGGCGCCTTCAATTCCTGGAGGCAGACGATGCCGGGCTGTTCTTCTTCCAGCCAGCGCAACAGCACGGGCAGCCTCCCGTTCACGCCATTGACGTTGTAGGTGGCGATCTTCATCCGGCTGCGAGCGGCGCCCTCCGGGGCCCAGGTGGGATGGCCGCCTAACGCTCATATCGAGCTTACGATCCCGACTATTACTTGGCGATGGGCGAGGTGCATTCTCGCCCGCGCGGCCGATTGGGCGGCGATACTGTCGGCTGGCAGACACAATCTGCATCGTGTGAACGATGCGGGGGTGATCGACGTTGTGAGGGGACCCATCAATGAAGGCGCTCGGGCTGATGCCATCCATCGGCGAGACTGTGTGGAAATCGCTCGCCCTGGCCAACGCGGCGAGCTGTGCTTCGAAGCCTATCGCGCCACCTTTGCACACGCCGGAAAGACGGCTTGCGGCGGAATAGCCGTCGCTTGGATTGCCCATTTCCGCCGACCGCAGCTGGGAACGACGCCCGAGCTTGGGCTGTTGTGAGACTCCAGAGGAGCGCCAATGGTCGACATCGCACCCCGGTCCCGAAAGGGCATGCCCAGCCCCCGGCTCGATGAGGCCGAGTTCAAGCGGCGGTTCCTCAGCCGCTTCTCCGATCCGGGGTTCGAGCCCCTTGCAGCGCAGCTGGATCAGGTCGCTTCGGCGGCGTGGGACGCCTATGCCCACGAGCGCCAGTCGCCGCAGACCCGGCCCGCTGGCCCAGGCTACGCCGATCCCACCTATGAGCTGGCCACCGATTGGATCGCGGCCATGGCGGCGATCGATGCCGCCCAGGGCCGCCACGACGACCCTGACGGCCCCTACCGCGCGCTGCTGATCAACGGCTCGCCGCGCAGCGAACACACCTGCTCGGGCGAGATGTCCAAGTCCTGGCGGCTGATCGAGATCGCCCGCGAGGCGCTGGAAGACCAGGACATCGAGACGAAGGTCCTTGATCTTTCTCGGCTGGCCTCCGAATTCGGGCGGGAGATCCACCCCTGCAAGGGCTGTTTCTCGACCGCGGCGGCGCTCTGTCACTGGCCGTGCTCGTGTTACCCGAACTACTCGCTGGGCCAGGTCCACGACTGGATGAACGAGATCTATCCCCTGTGGGTCGAGGCCCACGGGGTCATGATCATCACCCCGGTGAACTGGTACCAGGTGACCTCGCCGGTGAAGCTGATGATGGACCGGCTGGTCTGCGCCGACGGTGGCAACCCCGATCCGACCCTCACCCACGGCAAGCACGCGGACGAGGCCAAGGCGGTCGAGCTGAAGGGCTGGGACTATCCAAAGCACCTGGACGGCCGGGTGTTCTCGGTGGTGGTGCACGGCGATGTCGAGGGCGCCGAGAACGTCCGCCGCAGCCTGTCGGACTGGCTGAAGTTCATGGACCTGTCGCCGGCGGGCGTGAACGCCGAACTCGACCGCTACATCGGCTACTGGCAACCCTACGCCACCAGCCACGAGGCGCTGGACGCCGACAAGGCCATGCAAGGCGAGGTCCGCAACGCGGCCCTGACCCTGGCCGAGGCCGCCCACGCCAACCATGCCGGCAAGCTGCCCCAGGCCGGCCGCGACCTGAAGCCGCCCCGCCAGAAGTGAAGCCCGGCCCGGTCCGGAACAGATTGTCGGTGCAGCCCCTTTAGTCGATAGCGCGCGCCACGTTCGGGGCGCCGCCTCATTTCAGGATCGGAGACTTCCATGGCCGCTGCAGACCAACCCGACGCCATCGCCCTGCTCAAGGCCGATCACCGCAAAGTCGAAGGGCTCTTCGAGTCCTTCGAGGCGGCGAAAGGCAAGTCCCAGAAGGAGAGCTTGGCCAAGCAAATCTGCACCGAGTTGACGGTGCACACCATCCTCGAGGAGGAGATCTTCTACCCGGCTTGCAAGGGCAAGACCGAGGAGGACTTGCTCGCCGAGTCCTACGTCGAGCACGACGGCGCCAAGGTGCTGATCGCCCAGATCGAGGCGGGCGGCCCGGACGAGGAATTCTACGACGCCAAGGTCAAGGTGCTGTCCGAAGAGATCCAGCACCACGTCGAGGAAGAGGAAAAGCCGGCCGAGGGCCTCTTCGCCCAGGCGCGCAAGGCCGGGCTCGACATGGACGCCCTGGGCCAGCAGCTGGCCGCGCGCAAACAGGAACTTCTGGCGCAGATCAAGTCCGCCGGCCTGCCGCCTCCCGAGACCCGCACTTTCGAAGGCAGCGAGATCGAACAGGGCGAGCCGGTCGATGCGAAGGCCGACCAGACCCGTGGCGGCGCCGGCGAGCAGCCGCCGGTGCGCTGAGGCCGCTCATCGGGCCTCGAGATAGGCGGCCGCGTCGCGCGCCTGCTGTTGATCGAGGCCCGAATTCGGCATGGCGTCGCCCGGCTTGACCGTCTGCGGCGTCCGGATCCAGGTCACGAGATTGTCAGGCGTATTGGGCAGGACGCCCGCCAGGATGGTGCGTCGGCCGACGCCGCCCAGAGGCGGGCCGACTTGGCCGTTCGCGCCCTGCACCCCAGGGATCTGATGGCAGGCGCCGCAATGAGCGGCGGCGAGCACCGCCTTGCCGCGTCCGGGGTCGCCGCCCGAGACGGCCGCGCCGGGACCTGACGGCGCGCAGGCCGTCAGCAGCGCTGTCGCGGTCAGAACGCCGAGCGTGGCCCTCATCCGAGCCCGCTCCAGCACGCCGGCGCGCCGAAGATGGCGGCGGTGTCGAACAGGATGGCGACGCAGAAGATGGCGCCGCTCAACATGCCACAGGCGCCAAGGAACTGCTCGCGGCCGGCGCTGGCCGGCGCCTGGTCGTTGTGTTCGGCGAACCGATCCGGCCGGGCGCTCCGCCAGACCATGAAGGCCGTCGCCAAGCCGGCGACGGCGACCGCCAGGCAGACGAGATTCAGCGCGGCCAGCCCCACATGCTCGCCCGGGCCCGGCGGCGTTGGGGCCGGCGCGTCGTGCGGGAAGCAGGCGAGGCTGGAAGCGCCATAGCCGGCGATCAACTGCGCCGCCCAGGCGGCCGGGCCTGCGGCGAGGGCCAGGAGCGGCGTGAGGATCGGGCGGGCGGCCTGGCTCATGGCGTCATCCCATCAGATAGGGGCTGATGTAGAAGGCGGAGAAGACGCAGAGCCAGACCGCGTCGACGAAGTGCCAGTAGATCGCCGCCACCGCCACCCGCGCGTGATGGCGTGGGCTGAAGTAGCCCATCAGCGACCAGGCCAGGACCACGATCAACATCGAGACCCCGACGATCACATGGGCCATGTGGAAGCCGGTGATGGTGAAGAACAGCGAGCCGTAGGAGCCGGAGGTCAGGCTGAAGGACTTGGTCTTCCACTCCAGCAGCTGCACCGCCAGGAAAGCCAGGCCAAGCACGATGCCGATCCCAAGGCCCGCGATGTGCTGGCCGCGCTTCTGGCGCTTGGCCCCTTCCTCGCCCCACCAGACCGCGACGCTGGAGAGCAGCAGGATGACGGTGTTCGGACCCGCCAAGGCGAGCGACGGATGCGGCTCGGGGAGCCATGCCTGGCCTCGCTGGACCGCGAGATAGGCGTAGCTGAACAACAGATAGGCGAATAGCGAGCCCTCGGTGGCGATCAGGCAGAGCACGCCCCACCAGCCGACGCTGTTCTTGCCGCAGGCGCCCAGCGGCAGGGGACCCGGGGACAGGGCGGCGTCAGGCATCAGCCGGCTCCACGCCCTCGGGGGTGACCAGCCGCCGGCGCGGCCAGAACCAGGCGATCAGGGCGGCCGCGACCACCGCGCCGCCGATCCCCACCAGCCACCATCCATGCAGCAGGGCCCCGACGAATACGGCGGCGATGCCCAGGGTCAGGATGAAGGGGGCCAGGGTGTCCTCGGGCATCTGCAGGATCAGGGTCGGCCGGCCATCGAGCGGGCTGGTGCCTATGGTCTCGCGTCCCACGTCGAGCAGCAGGCCTTCGTCGAGGCTCGAGCGGCGCGAGGATTCGCCCAGCTCGGCTTCCCAAAGCGGGTGCCGGCTCTCGATGCGTGGAATGACCGCGAAGTTGTAGGGCGGCGGCGGCGAGGGGGTGGCCCACTCCAGCGTCGGCGCGCCCCACGGATTGGGACCCGCCTCGCGCCCGCGCTTCAGACTGATCACGATGTTGACCAGCAGCATCAGGATGCCCACAGCGAACACGAAAGAGCCGATCGAGACGATCAGGTTGGGCAGGTCCCACCCCATGCCGGCGGGGTAGGTGTAGATGCGCCGCGGCATCCCCATCAGGCCCAGCAGGTGCATGGGGAAGAAGCCGAGGTTGAAGCCCACGAACATGGTCCAGAAGTTCCAGACCCCCAGTTTTTCGCTGAGCCTTCGGCCGGTGAACTTGGGAAACCAGTAGTAGAGCGCGCCGGCCACCGGGAAGACGTTGATACCGATCAACACATAGTGCAGGTGCGCCACCACGAAGTAGGTGTCGGTCAGCTGCCAGTCGACCGGGACCGCGCCGGTCATGAAGCCCGACACGCCGCCGATCACGAACAGCACGATCATGCTGGCGAAGAACAGGAAGGCGGTGGTGAATACCGGCCGGCCGGTCCAGATCGTGGCGGTCCAGGCGAACACCGCCACGGCGCTCGGCAGGGTGATGATGATCGAGGCGCCCGAGAAGAAGGCCAGCGCCAGGCTCGGCAGGCCGGTGGCGAACATGTGGTGCAC
>DATCFQ010000334.1:0-2998 GCA_036509495.1 Caulobacteraceae bacterium | reverse complement strand
CCTGCACCGCAATCGGCATCTCAAGGGCAAGGCGCTGAAGTTCCAGCACACCCAGACCGACCTGCGGGTGCACGGCGAATGGACCAAAGCGGGCGCCCTCTGCGCCGCCGCCTTGGACGCCCTGATCGCAACCAGCGGCGTGATCGACATTGCCGAAACCTATTATCCCGGCTGCTCGGCCCGCCTGCACAGCGCCTGCGTCCGCCGCAACGTCGAGCGCCAGCCTTTCTTTTCCCGGGGCGACGGTGCGCCGGACCCGAAGACCATGGGAATGCACATCGATTCCGCGGCCACGGCGTCCCTGAACGGCGTGATCTACCTCAGTGACGTGGGCCACCACCAGGGGCCGTTTCGCTACGTCAAAGGCAGCAATCACTGGGAGTGGGACCTGGAGGACCGCGCGATCCGCAAGGCCGTGGACGAGAGCCGCTTCTCCATCGCCGCGGACTCCGCCTTCCTGGCGCTTCCGCCCGAGCTGAGACGCCGCGCCAACTTCGGGGCGGACTTGGTCGATGAGGCCGCCGAGTCGGTGGTCCTCAGCGCAGAGGAAGTCACCTTCTGCTCCGACCGGGCGGACATGGTCCTGTTCGATTCCGACGGCGTTCACCGTGGCGGCGATGTCCGCGCCGGCCATCGCTCGGCCGTCCTGTTCGTCATGGCTATCGAGCCATCGCGCCGTCGAGCCGTCAGACACCGGCCCGGCTGAGGATGAATTCGTCGTCGAGCGTGCCGCCCACCGGGAACTGGTAGGCGCCGACCCGCTCGAAGCCGTGGCGGGCGTAGAGTCGCTGGGCGCCGTGGTTCTGCGACCAGACCCCGATCCACAGCCGCCGCCCCGGCGCGCCCAGCCAGTCCAGGGCGGTGGTCAGCAGCGTCGTGCCGAGACCCGAACCCTGGGTCTCCCGGCGGACATAGAGCCGCTTCACCTCGCCGCAGCGCGGAGTCACCTCCGGGTGCGGCAGGGCGCAGGGCCCGGCCTGGACATAGCCGAGGGCGCGGCCGTCCGCCTCCGCCAGCCAGAAGGCGTGCCCGGATGCGCCCAGATAGGCGGCGAAGGATTCGGGCGAATAGGCCTGGCCCAGGAAGGTCTCCAGGTCGGCGGGCGGATAGAGGTGGGCGAAGGTCTCGATGAAGGTGTCGCGCCCCACCTCGGCCAGGGCGTCCGCGTCGCGGGGACCGGCTCTCCGAATCTGCAAATCCATCCCCGCTCGGCCTCATCCCGTGGCGGTCCTTTAAGGGCGGCGAGGCCGAAAGCGCAAATCCCCGATCATTGGCTCCCGATGCGGGGCGGCGGGGTGCTGTCGGCATCGACCGCCACGCCGATGGCCTGGTCGAGCGCCGGGTCGTCCTTCGCCGCCGCCATGTCTCTTGCGGAGACCCCGGTGCGATCCCTCTGGTCGAGGCTGGCGCCATGGCGGCGCAGGAGGGCGGCGGCGGCAGGCTGGTCGGTCTGGATGCTCTTCATCAGAGCGGTGGTCCCGCCGGCGTCGGGGGCGTCCACAGGCACGCCCTGGCCCAGCAGAGCCTCCAGTTCGGCGGTGCGGCCGTCGGCGGCGGCGGCGCGAAGTCTGGCGGCTGGATCGGTCCCCGAACCGGCGAAGCCCAAAGCGGCCGATCGCGTGGCCATGACCGGCAGAGGCCCGCGGCGTGCGATCCGCGCTCCGGTGACCACGATCTCCGTGGTCCCCGGGGGCGCCGGGACCAGCAAGGGGGGAGGCGCGGGCAGGACCATCGGCGTTGCGAGGGCGGAGGGAGGCGCAGGCGGTGGCGCGGCCGCAAAGGCCTCCGGCGCCGGCGGGGCCCGAGGCGGTCCAGCGGCCCGCGAGGCGGGACGCACGTCAGGCGGCGAAGGGATGAATGTCGGGGCCGCCGGCTGAGGCGCGGTGGCTGGGCTCTTGGCGTTTTGCGTCGCTGGCGCAGGGGCCGTCGGCGTCGGCAGGGGATCCCGATCCGGCTGGTAGACCCGGGCGGTCAGGAGAAGGCCGAACCCGGCGACGCAGGCCGCCGCCAGCCAGCCGCCTGGCCGCCACGGAGATCGTTGTCTGGAAGGCGCGGCGGCCGACTCTGTCGTCCCCGGCTCGCGCGCCACGGCCGCCAGCACCCGCGCCCGCCGCGCGGCGCGTTCTGCGTCGTCGTTCAGCAGCGCCTCAGCCTGGACAGAGGCCTTGTCGACGGGATCGGTCGCGGCGTTGGGCTCAGACATGGGCCGACCTTTCGGCAGCGAGCGTCAGTCTCAGGGTAGCGCGGGCGTAGCGCAGCCGGCTCTTGGTGGTCTCCATGCCGGCGCCGGTGACCTTGGAGATCTCCTCCAGCGAAAGTCCGGCGTGGGCGAACAGGACGAAGACGTCCCGCTGGGCGAGCGGCAGGGCTTCGACGGCGCTCACCAGCCTTTGAGCGAGTTCGCGCGATTCCACCTGTTCGTGAGGCGTCGGCGCCTCGTCGGCGATGGTCAGCGCCGCGTCGACCCGGGCCGAGGCCACGACGGTCACCCTCTGCCGGCGGAAGTGATCCCAGACCTTGTGGCGGGCGATGGTGAACAGCCACGCCCGAAAGCTCGCCTTGCCGGGATCGAAGGCGGCGGCGCTCTTGGAGATCGCGATCCAGGTCTCCTGGTGCAGATCCTCGGCGGCCTCGCCGTGCGAGGCGCCCAGCATCCTGCGGATGAACAGGAAGCATGGGCGGTCATAGCGGTCGTAGAGCCGGGCGAAGGCCTGCGGGTCGCCGGCCGCATGGGCGCCGAGCAGCTCGCCATCGTCCGCGAACTCCGGGTCGGCCGATACTGGGCTCAGCTGTCGCACGGCCGCCTGCGTTCAGCGCTCGTCCGGCGGATCCGGAACATACCCCTCTCCGGGCGGCTGCGAAGGAAAGGCCCGCGGCCGAGGTTCGTCGCTCCGGCCACGGGGAATCACGCCGCTGGCGACCAGATTGTCATAGGTGTCGTATTGGATCTGCCGAATGCTTTGCGGATAGGGCGTCGCCCGCACGAAGCTCACCACCT
>DATCFQ010000333.1:0-3943 GCA_036509495.1 Caulobacteraceae bacterium | reverse complement strand
CAGCGGCTCGGCTTCGAGGCCCAGCGCCTGGTCCAGGCGGCGGACCAGCTCCATGCCCTCCTCGCCGCGGAACCGCCGCGCCAGGCCCGCCCGCGGCAGGGCGTAGAGGTCGCCGACGCGCTTCAGGCCAAAGCGGCGCGCCAGCCGCAGGGCGCTCTGCGACAAGCGCAGGGTCTCCAGCGGCAGGCCCTTGAGCGCTTCGCGCGTCCGGCCTTCAGGCGCCAGGCGGACATCGCCGAAGCGGGCCAGGGCCCAGGCCGCGCCCTGGGTGTCGGCCATGGCGGCGCGGGCGGGGATGGCGGCCGCCGCCAGCCGCCGCTCCAGCTCCTGCAGCAGGGCGCCTTCGCCGCCGAACAGGTGGGCGGCGCCGGTCATCTCGATCACCAGGCCTTCCAGGCCCGGCTGCAGCTCGTCGACGCCCACGGCGGGGGAGAAGCGTTCGGCCCAGAGGGCGAGGCGGCGCAGGGCTTCGGCGTCCCGCTCGGGTTCGGCGGGAGCGGTCGCAAGTTCGGGGACGATGGCGCAGGCGTCGGCGTGGCTCTGGCCGCGGTGCAGGCCCAGGGCGCGCGCCGGCGCATTGACCGCGCTCAACACCAGGCCGCGGCCGGTCCGCTCGGTCAGGGCGAAGGGCCCCGCAGGACTAGGCGGCGTGGGCCTGGCGGCCTTGGACCAGACCGTGATCGGCCAGTCCGGCAGCCAGACCGAGACGATGCGTCTCATCATCCTGCTCCAGGTCCCAGACGCCCAGGGGGCCGTCGCGGCGGCGGGTCAGTTCGGCTCGGAGCCGCGCCCCTCCCGGGGCCCGGGGATCGAACGGGTGCGGCCCGGAGGGGGCCGATGAGAGCCGCCATCTCAGCCGCGCGGCGCTGAGGCCGCCGGGCCCCCCCACGCGCAGCAGCACCCCCGTCGCCCGGCCCTCGCGGGCGGCGAAATCGAGCCGGCGGGTGGCCACCAGCGAGGGCTCCTCGACGGTGGCGACGCCGCCCCTCGCCGCGCCGGACTTCAGCGCCTCTTCCAGCGCCCACAACGCCTCCATCTCGCGCTCGGCCCGCACCTGCAGCACCCGGCCGGGATCGACGCCCAGGCCGGCCAGCCCCCGCGCCGAGAAGCCTCCCCGCTCGCGGCGCCAGGCCTTGACCGTCACCAGCACCAGCGGCCGGGTATCCAGTCCCCCCTCCGCGCCATCGGCGCGCCACAGTGCGAAAGCCGCCGCCGCGCCCCAGTCGCGAGACTCGCCGGCGGAGGCTTCCTCCAGGCCCAGGGCTGACGCCGGCATCCTCCCCTCACGCTCGAGAAGAGATGGGAAACGAGCATGGCTGGCGGGGCTGGGGTGCATGTCATGAGAACGGTTCTGTTCTTACTTTGTTCTCATGCATTTGCAGAGTCAACGCCGCCCCGCGGCGCCAATCGCTGGCATGGGCGTTCCAGGCGGACGCATAGTGCTCGAGCTCCCGCCGCAACCGGACCCCGCATGGCCAAGGAACCCGACTACAAGAAAGACCTCCGGCGCCTGCAGATCGCCCTGGTGCGAACCCAGGCCGTCGCGGTGCAGACCGACCAGAAGATCCTGGTGATCCTCGAAGGCCGCGACGCCGCCGGCAAGGACGGGACCATCAAGCGGCTGACCGAATATCTGTCGCCGCGGAACACCCGGGTGGTGGCCCTGCCCAAGCCCACCGAGCGGCAGACCAGCGAGTGGTACTTCCAGCGCTATGCCGCCCACTTGCCGGCCCACGGCGAGATCGTGGTGTTCAACCGCTCCTGGTACAATCGCGCCGGGGTCGAGAAGGTGATGGGCTTCTCCACCGCCGCCCAGCAGGAACAGTTCATCCGCGACGCGCCCGAGTTCGAGCGCATGCTGACCGAAGCCGACATCAAGGTGGTCAAGTACTGGCTCGACATCTCCAAGGACGAGCAGGCCGTGCGGCTGGAGGCGCGCCGCAAGGACCCCTTGAAACAGCTCAAGGTCTCCGACCTGGACGCCGTCGCCCAGGCCAAGTGGAAGGCCTATTCCAAGGCCCGCAACGAGATGCTGACGCGCAGCAACCCCGCCTGGGCGCCCTGGATCTGCGTGCGCAACGACCACAAGAAGGCCGGCCGGCTGAACCTGATCCGCGACCTGCTGCAAAGGGTGGCGCCCAAGGACATCCAAGACGACATCGAACCGCCCGAGCGCGACATCGTCTTCCCGTTCGAAACCGAAGCCCTCGAGGACGGCCGGCTGGCGAAGTAGGCCCTCAAGAGAACCGCTCATCCCCGCGCAAGCGGGGACCCAGGCTTTTTGCTGAGCTGAGAGGCCGCAAGGATTATCCACGAACCACACAAACCTCACGAACATGCCGAGGCGGGCGCCGTTCGTGGGGTTCGTGAGGTTCGTGGTTCAAAAAAGCCTGGGTTCCCGCTTGCGCGGGAATGAGCGGAGGTCAGGCGGCCCGCCCCCGGAACACATCGCAGGCGCCGCCGTTGCTCTGGGCTGAGCCGCCGCGACCTGGCGGCGCCGCGAAAAGCACCGCCTTGAGCCTCTCCGCAGCCGCCGCCCCCGCCGGTCCCGCCTCGCTGTTCCACGTCGCCCAGGCGAGCATCGCCGCCCCGACCCTGGTGTGGTCGAAGCTGGTCGACACCGGCGGCGACCTGGCCATCAATCTGGCCGTGGCGGCGGTGACCCTGGCGGTCACCATCTGGGCCGCCGGCTGGACCGCCAAGCTCACCCGCCGGGCGTTCGGCAGGATCGGCGCCCGCCACCGCCCCGACGCGATGCTGCAGACCTTCGCCGCCTCGCTGGCGCGCAACGTCGTGCTGATCGTCGGCTTCATCGCCGTGCTGCAGCACCTCGGCTTCCGCACCACCTCGATCGTGGCGGTGCTGGGCGCCGTCTCCCTGGCCATCGGCCTGGCCTTGCAGGGCGCGCTCAGCAACGTCGCCTCCGGCGTGCTGATCCTGCTGTTCCGGCCCTTCCGGGTGGGCGACCGGGTGTGCATCGCCGGCAAGCAGGGGACGGTGCGGGCGCTGGAATGGTTCACCACCGAGATCGCCGATCCCGACAACGTCCGGGTCATCGTGCCCAACGGCAAGGTGTTCGGCGACGTGATCGTCAACTACACCCGCCACGAGAACCGCCGCGTCGAGCTGGATTTCCGCATCGACTTCGATGACGACGTCGATCTGGCGCTGGGGCTGCTGGTGGAAGCCGCCGCCGCCGACCCGCGGGTGCTGAAGACGCCCGAGCCCTGGGCCAAGCTGACCAGGATCGGCGACAGCGCGCTCACCGTCACGCTCCGGGCCTGGATGAGTCCCGCCGACTATTGGGACGGCCGCTTCGACCTCTTGAAGGCAGTGCGGGGCCGCCTGGCCGCCGCCGACCTGCACACCCCCTATCCGCACCAGGTCGGGCTGACGCGGCAGGAGGTGGCGCCGGCGCCGGCCGTCGACGCTGCGGCGGCGGCGGAAGTGGCGGCTCAGCCGCCCAGCGCCTGATCCAGGTCGGCGATCAGGTCGTCCGGGTCCTCGATCCCCACCGACAGGCGCACGAAGGAATCGGAGATGCCGATCTCGGCCCGCTGGGCGGCCGGGATCGAGGCGTGGGTCATGATCGCGGGGTGCTCGAGCAGGCTCTCCACCCCGCCCAGGCTCTCGGCCAGGGTGAACAGCTGGGTGCGCTCCAGGAACCGGCGGGTCCCCTCCAGGTCGCGGTCGAGATCGACAGCGATCATGCCGCCGAAGCCGCCCTGCATCTGGCGCCTGGCCAGCTCGTGCTGCGGATGGCTCGCAAGCCCCGGATAGGTCACCTGCCGCACGTCCGCCCGCGCTTCGAGCCAGCCGGCGATCCTCAGGGCGCTGGAGCAATGCCGCTCCATCCGCAGCGCCAGGGTCTTCAGGCCCCGCAGCGCCAGGAAGCTGTCGAAGGGTCCCGAGATGCCGCCGGTGGCGTTCTGCAGGAACCTCA
>DATCFQ010000332.1:0-2451 GCA_036509495.1 Caulobacteraceae bacterium | reverse complement strand
CCTTGCTCTGGTCGCGCAGCCGCTTCAGCAGGTCGCGGACCTGGTTGTAGGTCAAAAAGCGCACGATCTGGGGCCGGGCCTGCTCGAGCGGGATCGGTTGCTCGGGCCGCCGATCCTCGACCTTGATCACCGCATAGCCATTGTCGATCTTCACCGGGCCGACGACCTCGCCGATCTTGGCGTCCTTCAGCGCCGCCTCATAGGCCCCGGGCATGACGTCGGTGGTGAAATAGCCGAGGTCGCCGCCGTTGAACCGGGTGGCCTGGTCGATCGATTTCTCGATCGCCAGGGATTCGAACGCGGCGCCCGACCCGAGCTGCTTCTTGATCGCTTCCGCCTCGGCCGGGGACGCCACCACGATCTGGCGGGCGTGGATTTCGTCGGCCAGCTTCGAGCGGCTGAGTTGCTCCTGGTAGAGCGCCTGGATCGCCTGGTCGGTGACGGCGTGGTCGACCACGCCCTGGACCAGCATGTTGCCGAGGATCTGGTCGCGCGCGGCGGCGAGGCGCCGCTGGGCGGTGGGGTCCTTGTCGAGCTTGTGCTTGATCGCCTCGGCCGCGAGCAGCTTCTCGTCGACCACCTCGTCCAGCATCTGGTGGAACGCGTCCGAGGAGACGTCCAGCGGTTCGCCCTCGCCGATCAGGCCCTGGCTCACCGCCTCGCGCTTGACGTCCGAGGTCCAGATGGTCCGGCCATCGACGGTGGCCACCGCCTTGTCGCCGGGCTCCGGCGCGCGCTCGCGCACCGGCTTGGGGCTACAGCCGCAGAGCACGGCGACGCACGCCAGCATCAGCGCGCGGCCCAGCAGCGGGCCTGTCGTTTTGGGCGGCCGAAGGCTCATCGGCGGTTCCACCTCGATCGGCGCCATCGGTCCGGGAGTCGTGACCGGCGCGCGGGCATATACAACGCCTTTCGCCTTTGTTGCGAAGCCGGGGGCCGCTTTGGGCTTGAGCCGGGCCGCGAGCAGGGCAAGATGGGCGCGGGATGGGAGGACGGACATGGGCCGCACTCTGGGGTGGATGGCCGCGGCGCTGGTCGCGCTGGCCCTGGTCGGCGACCTCCATCCCGCCCGCGCGGCGGGGCCGACGCCGGCCGACTGGGCGGCGCTGGGCAGGCTGCCCGACTGGAGCGGGGTCTGGGTGCCCGACATGCAGGATCAAGAGAAGCAGATCACCTCCAACCCCACCCCCTGGAACGCCAAGGCGGGCAAGCAAGCCGAGCGTCTCGCCGCGGAGGAAGGGGCCGGCCGGCCCAAGGGCCTGTTCATCAATTGCCTGCCCGAGGCGATGCCGAGCTGGATGCTGATCAGCCACAACGCCATGGAGGTGCTGTTCACCCCCGGCCGGGTGACCCTGCTGGGCGAGTCGGACGGCAACCGCCTGCGGCGCATCTACACCGACGGCCGCTCCCATCCGCAGGACCCCGACCTGACCTTCTTCGGCCACTCGGTCGGCCACTGGGAGGGCGACGCCCTGGTGGTCGATACCGTGGGCGTGCTGCCCCAGGCCTACGTCGCCATCAGCGAGGCCATCGGCATCCCCAATGACGGCGACATGCATATCCGCGAGCGCGTCCACCTCGCGGGCGCCGACACCCTGGCCGACGAGCTGGAGATCACCGCCCCGCACGTGCTGAGCCGGCCCTGGCGCACCACCCGCCTGTTCCACCGCATGCGGGGGCCTGAGAACGACATCGAGGAGGGCGTCTGCCTGCAGGGCGGCTTCGCCCAGAAACGCGACGAGAACGGCGACGACGTCTTCGTTCCCCTGCCCCACGACACCGGCATCCCGGTCGCCCCCGGCCAATGACTGCAGGATCTCCCATGACCCCCCGCCGCCTCGCCACGGCCGCCGCCTTCGCCGCCGCCGCGCTTCAGGCCGCCCCGTCCCTCGCCCACCACTCCTTCGCCATGTTCGATTTCTCGCGGACCATGACGCTGAAAGGCGTGGTCAAGGAGCTGCAGTGGACCAATCCGCACGTCATCCTGTGGGTCGAGGCCCCGTCCGCCGCCGGCGCCATGCCCGAGATCTGGTCGGCGGAGCTGACCAGCCCCGGCAACCTGACCCGCAACGGCTGGAGCAAGCGGACCTTGAAGCCCGGCGACAAGGTGCTGGTCGACATCAGCCCCCTGCGCGACGGCGGCAAGGGCGGCGGCTTCCGCCGGGCGGTGCTGCAGGAGACCGGCCAGGTCTTCACCTCGGACCTGCGCAACCAGGGCAGACCCAGTTCGTGAGCGAATAGGTTCGATCCCGCTCATCCCCGCGTGAGCGCATAGGCGCTAAGTCAGGGGCCCATGCTGGACCCTCTCCCCTTGTGGGAGAGGGTGGCGTGCGGACGCAGGCCGGGTGAGGGGTCGCGCCGGGCTAACCGGATAGCGTCTTCGACCCCTTGTGTGTTGGGAATCGGCCAAAGTGGCGATTGCCGCCGGTCGGGTCATGACCCGACCGGCGG
>DATCFQ010000331.1:0-2719 GCA_036509495.1 Caulobacteraceae bacterium | reverse complement strand
TCGCGCAGGCAGGCATAGCAATCGAGCGGCGTCGGCGCGATCGCCGCTTCGGCGCCGGAGAGGTCGCCGAGGCGCGCCCTGGCCTCGGCGAGGCGCGGCCGGTCGCGGATCAGCTCGGTCCACAGGATTCCGGCCTGGTCGTCCGCCGTAACTGCCTTGGCGCGCGCCTGCTCCTCCAGGTCCAACAGCTGGGAGCCGTCTCGGGCCGCCGCGGCCCAGTCGTCGGCGGCCAGGTCGGCATAGAGCCGCAGCGAAAGCAGATCGGGCGAGACGCCAAGCATGTCGCCTGCCTCGGCAAGCAACAGACGTCCGGCGCGGCCGTCGTGCAGGCCGGCGTAGATGGGCGCCATCTTGGCCGGGGTCCGGTCGAAGGCGGTCAGGTGGTGAACGCGCTGGTCCATCTCGCCTGCGAAATCGCCGGTTAGGGCGTCGATCTGGTCGATGGCCAGATTCCGGGCGGCGCGGAACCCGGTTCCGCGGATCGCGGGGACCTGGTCCTGGTCGCGGGTGGTCAGGAGACGACGCGCGGCGGCCAGGGACGCCTCGTCGTGGCCGAGTTGCTGCTCTCGGCGGAACAATTCGTACCAGGGCGTGGCCAGCTTCGGATCGAGGGCGGAGCCCGTCAGCGTCAGTACGCGGGCGCGCACGGGATCGTGCAGGTGGTCCGACCACAGGGCGTAGACATTGGCGCGCCCGGTATTGTCGGTGGCGAGGGCGGGCAGGCGCGCCAGGAAGGCGAGCGCCTCGGTCCTGCGTTCGGCCCAGGCGAGGTAGTTGGCGTAGTTTATGGGGTCGAGCTGGGCGAAGAGCTGTTCGGCGACCTGGCGTTCGAGGTCCTCTAGCTGGGCCGGCGCGCCGGTCGCCGAGACCGGATCGTGGCCGGCGAGGCGGGCCACCAGCTTGATCTGGCCGTCCGTCGCCTGGCGCAGCGAGCCCTCGATGGTGCGCTGGGCGCCCAGCCATCCGCGCAGGCTCCGCGAGAGTTCAGCGACCGAAACGCCGGTCTCTGGAATCTCGAGCTTCACCCCGTCCTGCGCGTCGGCGACGACGTCGTTGGAACTGGCGAAGGAGATGCCGACGACGCGGTGGATCGCCGCCATCCGCTCCACCACATCGGCGGCTATCACCTGACCGCCCATGCCGCTCTGGGCAAAGGCCGGCGGCGCCGAGAACGGCTCGACCACCAGGGACCGGTCCTGGCTGGCGTTCCAGGCCATGGCGGCGACGCCGGCCACGACAGCCAGCCCGATCAGCGCCGTCATCACCTGGAGCATCGCCTTCATCCGGTCGCTGAACCGGCCCCAGCGCAGGCGCGAGAGCATCAGTTCGCGTTGCTCGTGCAGGTGCTCGGTCTGCAGTTCGGTCAGCCGGGTCTGCCGTTCGAGGAAGGCGTCGAGCTTGGCGTCCGGCTTGGGACCCGTTCTGCCCTTGCGCATGCCGATGGCCATCGCCGCTGCTGGCGCGATCGGTGGAACGCCGGCGTCGCCGACGCCCTCGGTCTCGGCGTCTTCGATCCGCTCAGCCATGCAGCGGCCCCCTTGCGGTGCGGGCGAGCAGGACGTTCAACGCCGCGCGGTCAGGCTTAGACAGGTCCATCGCGCTCGCCGCCTCGTATTGCGTTCGCGCCTCGGCGAAGCGCCCCGACAGCATCAGCGCCTCGCCCCACAGCAGGTGGTTGCGGCCCCAGCGGGGCGCGTATTTGTCGGCCTGCGCGAACCTGGCCGCGGCGGCGGCGTAGTCGTGCTTCGCCATCAAGGCTTCGCCCCCGAGCTCGACGGGATCGGCGAAGCCGGGCACGCCCACGTGCGCGGACTGCGCCTTGGCCAGCGCCCCGTCCAGGTCGCCGCGGGCGATCAGGCTGGAAATCCACTTGGGCGACGCGAGGGGCCGGCCGGGAGTCTGCCGGTCGACCTCGGCGTACCAGTGATCGGCGGCGCCCCAATTGCGCTCCCGATCGGCGATCTCGCCCCGCGCGATGAGGCACCGATAGCAGTCCAGCGGCGTGGAGGAGATCAGCGCCTTGGCCTCGTCCACCCGGCCCAAATGGACATAGGCATGGGCCAGCAGCGGCTGGACCACAGTCTTTTGGGCGTCGCCCGCCAGGGCGGGATCGTTGCGGCCCAGCTCCAGGCGGCGGGCGACCTCGTTCCAATCGCCGAGGGTGTCGGCCTCGGCGGCGACCGCCTGATAGCTGTTGGTGTCCAGAGGGCCCGCCACGAGCCGTTCGGCGGCGGTGGTCTCGTGCAGCGCAACCAGGGCGCGGGCGCCGAGATGCCGGGGCGTATAGCCGGCCTGGCGACCCTCCAGGTCGAAGGCCAGCATGGGGCTGAGCAACCCTGCGGCCGATAGGAAATCGCCGCGATAGAACGATCGGACCGCCTTTAGAAACGGCACGCGCTCGCCGGTCTGGTCCTTGGGAAAGCCGATGGCGCGTCCGCTTTGGTAGAGGGCCAGTTCCTTACCCGGGTTGTCGATCCCGACGTTCCATCGCCCCACCGCGTCGGCGGAGACGCCGATGGTCTGGTAGGGTGAATCGAGCCGCGGATTCAGCCGGATGGCCGCCTCGCCCATCCGGATGGCGTCGTAGTGATGGCCTTGCGCCTGCAGGATCGACGCCCAGCCGGCGTAGGCCCACGGCCGGTCCTCGGGCGCACCGGACCGGGTCAGGCGCTGGAACAGGGCGCCCGCCTCCTCGCCGCCGCCGTTCGAGGCCAGGTAC
>DATCFQ010000330.1:0-5706 GCA_036509495.1 Caulobacteraceae bacterium | reverse complement strand
GCCAGGCGCATGACAATGCGATGCAGACTCATTCGAGGTATCGATCCCTTTTGGCTAATGCGACAGGAATAGCGACGGCGAGTCCGCCTGCAGCAAGCTGCGCGTGGTCCCGCCGAAGATGAATTCCCTGAGCCTCGCATGTCCGAACGCGCCGGACACCAAAAGGCTCGCGCCCAACGATCTTGCCGCGCCGAGCAGGATCGCGGCGGCGTCGCCGGAATCCTTGATGATCTCGACGTCGGCCTGGATGCCGCGCACGGCGAGGAAATCCTGCAGCCGATGGGAAGCGAAGTCACGCGAAGACGCCGCCGGGGCGCCCAGGATCACCACCCGCGAGGCCTTTTCCAGCAGCGGCATGGCGGTGCGGGTGGCGCGGGTGGCTTCCTTGCCGCCGTCCCAGGCGACGGCCATCACCCCTTCGGCGTTGAGCCCCGGGCGCGCGATCACGGTGGGCCTCTGCTCGTTGGCCACCAGTTGCTGGAAGGCCTCGGCCAGGGGCCCCTTGCCGCGCGCCGCCTCGTTGTCGAACACCACCACGTCCGACAGCCGCGACTCCACCGCCAGCGACGCCCAGATCGGAGAATCGAGGGTGGTGAAGTCCTTGTCCGTGGCCGGACAGGCCGCGACCGCGGCGCGGGCGTTGGCCTCTCCCACGCTGGCCGCCTCCTTCAGGCTCTCGACGGCGGAGATCTGCACCCCGCCCATGAATCCCTCGCCCATCCAGGGCATCAGGTCGGCGACGTCGGCCGGGGCATAGACGCCCGACACCTCCGCTCCGAACGGCCGCGCCAGCTCGGCGGCGGCGGCGAGCACGGCGGCGTCGCCTTTGCCGCCGGAGAGAGGGGCCATGATCCTGGCCCAGCTGATCTTGGTCGTGCGCGGCATGGGTCGATCCGATCCCTGTGGCGCCCTATCAAGGACGTGATGCTCATTCCTGACAGGGCGCCACCCGGTGTCAAATGACCGACGTCAAAATGCCGAGCCTCGGGCATGGCAGCGGATGCTGTCGGGCCGGCGGCTCGACCTGCTGGACCCCTCGCCCCTCGACGTCGAGATCGACGACATCGCCCACGGCCTGGCGCGGGTGGCGCGCTGGAACGGCCAGACCATCGGCGCCCACGCCTTCTCGGTCGCCCAGCACTGCCTGGTGGTCGAGGACCTGGTCCGCCGGCTGCAGCCGGCGATCGAGCCGCGCTGGCGGCTGGCGGCCCTGCTGCACGACGCGCCCGAATATGTGATCGGCGACATGATCTCGCCGTTCAAGACCGCGCTCGGCCTCGACTACCAGAGCTTCGAGGAGCGGCTGGAGCGGGCCATCCACATCCGCTTCGGCCTGCCGCCCAGGACGCCGGCGGAGGTCAAGCGCCAGATCAAGGCCGCCGATCGTCTGTCGGCCCATTTCGAGGCGGTGACCCTGGCGGGCTTCGGCGAGGACGAGGCCACGGCGATCTTCGGCCGCCCGCCCAAGGGGCTGCGGCTCAAGCTGGACCCCCTGCCCGCCGAGGATGCCGAGGCGCGGTTCCTCGAGCGCTTCGCCCGCCTGGCCAAGGCCACGGACGGCGCGGCGGCGAAATGAAGATGCTGGTCACTCCGCAGCAGGTGATCGCGACTCCCCACGGCATGTCGCCGGACCGGCATCTGAAGCTCGGGCTCTGGGACATCTCCCGAGCCCGCCCCGGGAACGACCGCCGCCGGGCCAGACCAGGTGGAGACGATCCTAGCGTTCGGCCGCGCCTGGGACGGCTCGAAGCCCCTGCTGGTGCATTGCTGGGCCCGTATCAGCCGATCGACCGCGACGGCCTTCATGCTGGCCTGCGCGCGCAATCCTCAGGCCGGCGAGCTGGACATCGCCCGGCGCCTCCGCGAGGCCGCGCCCCATGCCCATCCCAACCGGCGGCTGGTGCAGCTGGCCGACCAGGCCCTGGGCCGCAGAGGCAGGTTGATCCGGGCGATCGAGACGATCGGCGACGGCAATTTCGCCACCATGGGGCAGCCGTTCGAGCTGCCGGCGCGGTTCTAATTCAGATCGAGGCCGGAACGGCGGATCGGGCGTAGTAGCGCCGGAGCACGACCAGCGCCGTCACAGCGCCCCCCAGCGACAGCAGGACGCCGACCATCAGGGGGGCGCCGACCGCCGTCAGGGCGGCTGCCGCCAGGCACCCGCCGCCGCAGCCCAGGTCCCAGGCTCCCTCGGCCATGAAGTGGAACCTCAGCACGCACGGCGAGCGTTTGGCCAGATTATAGACGGCGGTCATCAGTGTCGGGATGTATAGGCAGCCGACCAGCGCTCCGGCAGCGTTGGCCAGGATCGCGAGGGCGGGCGTCCGCACCGCCGCCCGAAGCAGTATCGTCGCAGCGAGCACGCCGAAAGCCAGCCAGACCGCCCGCCTCCCATGTCCGGCGTCGATGTGCCGACCCAGGAGCAACCCCGCGCCCGCTCCTACCAGCGCGGTCGCCGCCATCGCCCCACCAAACGCCGTGAAGCTGGAACCGAGCAGAAGGAACAGCGATATCTGCCAGACGAACACATAGCCCGAGGCGATCCACCCATCCGCGGCGAACAGCACGAAGCCCGCCAAAGAGGCGCGGAACGCCCCCTCCACCCGCATCGCGACGCGAACGTTGGGCGTGCCGAGCAGCGGCAGGGCTGACAGCATCTGCACGACCCCGACGGAGCCAAAAGCGACGATCGGTCCGAGCGCCACCAGCGCCCAGCCGCCAATCAGAGGCGCCACGATGCCGACGACAGAAGCCAGGGCTTCGCGCGCACTGATCTGGTGGCCTCGATGCTCCTCGTCTCCCAGAGATGCGAAATAGGCGTGGTAGGACGTCCAATAGAAGGCGTCGCTGATCGAACTCGCGATGCAGAGTTCCAGCAGCCGGACGTCGATCCCGTGAACGCGCGCGAGCAGCGGGTACTGGAGGGCGCTGGTGACGGCGCAAAAGACGAGCAGTGGTTTGATCCCGAGCCGCTTGCCGAACGCCAGCACCAGCGGACGGGCGCAGAACCGCCCGCCGAGGATCATCGCCAGTGCGCCCAGGACGGCTGTCGCGGAGACCCCGGCCTTGAGCAGGAACACGGCGAAGAACACCCCGCCGGCGTTCATCGCCACCGAGTGGAGACCGTAGTGGAGATTCAGCAGGTTGATGGTCGAATTGCGCAGATAGGCCATGGCGCCCTCTCGCGCGGCATGCCGCCGCGGCGATCAGTGTTGCTTCAACAGGAGGAGACAGCCGACCGGCGCAATCCAGTGCTCGGAATCGGCAGGGGGTCAGCGAGTTCTAGGCCGACCGGTCAAATGCAGGTGGGACCGCACATGGCCTTTTGCATAGGCTAAGTCGGCCCCAATCTCAACTACCCGCGGCCGCGGTAGGGCTGCACGCCGGTGTCGGGGACCCAGAGCCCCTCGGGCGGCGCGCCGGTCTGGTAGAAGACGTCGATCGGGATGCCGCCGCGCGGATACCAGTAGCCGGCGATCCTCAGCCAGCGCGGCTCGGCGGTCTGCACGATGCGCTTGGCGACGGCCAGGGTGCAGTCCTCGTGGAAGGCGCCGTGGTTGCGGAAGGCGCCGAGGAACAGCTTCAGCGACTTGGATTCGATGAGCCAGGCGGCCGGCGCGTAGTCGATCACCAGGTGCGCGAAGTCGGGCTGGCCGGTCACCGGGCAGAGGCTGGTGAACTCCGGCGCGGCGAAGCGCGCCAGATAGAGGCTGTCCGGATGCGGATTGGGTACGCGCTCGAGCACGGCCTCCTCGGGACTGGAGAAACCGCGGACCTGGCGTCCGAGCTGGGTGGATGCTTCGCCCATCGGCTGCAGCGTTAGCGAGGCGCCGCCCGGCGCGCAACGATGCGTCGGCCGGTTACGGGCCGCTTATCGCCGCCCAAGGGCTTCGCCATCGCCCTCTCACGGCCCTGGTCCCCAGGGTTGGCGCCCAGAAATTGAGCAGGGCTTGTGTGCGCCGCACAAACTCGGAGCAAGCCGAGGCAAATGTCGGGCGGCGCATGCGGTCGCGTTGATCGATTCCGGGTCGGACCGGAAGCTGTGCAGAGCCTCGCTCGCGGGGCCTGCGCAGCGCGTCAATGTCGCGCGCACGAACAGGGGATAGATAATGAAGCTTTTGAAACTCACCTTGTGCGCCGCGGGGGCGTCGCTGGCCCTGGCCGCGAGCGCGCACGCCGATCCGTTGGGCTCGCCGTCGATGTCGGCTTCGCTTTCCGCCGACACGAAGCCCAACAGCTTCGACGCTGGGCCCTTCGGCAAGATTTATGTGACCGGGCAGCTGTCGGGGCTGGTGAACGGCCAGACCAACGCCGTCTCGCCGCCTGACAAGGACTGGTACGCCGATCTGTCCAACGCCCAGGTCGAGATCCAGAAGACCGACGGGCCGCTGCAGTTCTACGTCCAGGCTGGCGCCTATTCGCTGATGTCCCTGGGCGTGCCCTACGACCACGTGGTCGACTCCAAGAACGCCGAGAACAACACCTTCGGCTTCGTGCCGGTCGCCTATATCAAGCTGCAGCCGACCCCCGACTTCAGCATCCAGGCCGGCAAGCTGCCGACCCTGGTCGGCGCCGAGTACACCTTCAGCTTCCAGAACCTGAACGTGGACCGCGGCGTGCTCTGGAACCTGGAGCCGGCGATAAGCCGCGGGGTGCAGGCCAACTATTCGCATGGCCCGCTGACCGTCTCGGTCTCGCTGACCGACGGCTACTATTCGAACCGCTATAACTGGCTGACCGGCCTGATCTCCCTGGCGGTGACCAAGAAGGACACCCTGGCCTTCGTCGGCGGCGGCAACCTGGGCCAGACGCCCAAGAGCACCTTCGCCACCGTCCCGGCGCTGAACAATTCGAGCATCTACAACGTGCTGTGGACCCACACCGAGGGCGCCTGGGTGCTCAACCCCTACTTCCAGTACACCCACACCGACGCCAATCCGACGCTCGGCTGGGCTCACTCCAGCTCGACCTGGGGCGTTGGGGGCCTGCTGAAGTATCAACTCGACGCCGAATGGAACCTGGCCGGCCGCGCCGAATATGTGGCGCAATCGGGGACCAAGGGCGACGTCCTCGCCCCCGTCCTGCTCTACGGCCCGGGCACCAACGCCTGGTCGCTGACCCTGACGCCGACCTATCAGAAGGGCATCTATTTCGTCCGCGCCGACGGCGCCTATATCCACACCAACACGCCGATCTTCGGATCGGCCCTAACTCAATCGAACCAGTTCCGCTTCACCGCCGAAGCCGGCGTCCTGTTCTAGTCGCGTCGTTCCTCCCCAGACGCACTGCGGCCGTCGCGCTCACGCGCGGCGGCCGTTTTCTTGCGCGCGGCTGGACGCTCTAGATGTGCAGGGCGCGGCCGTACGCATCGAGCACCGACTCGTGCATGGCCTCCGACATGGTCGGGTGCGGGAAGACCGTGGCCATCAGCTCCGCCTCGGTGGCTTCCAGCGTCATGGCCAGGACATAGCCCTGGATCATCTCCGTGACCTCGTGTCCGATCATGTGGGCCCCGATCAGGGCCCCGGTCTTGGCGTCGAACACCGTCTTGACGAAGCCCTCGGTGGCGCCGGAGGCGATGGCCTTGCCGTTCACCCGGAACGGGAAGCGGCCGACCTTGACTTCGCGGCCGCCGGCCTTGGCCTGGGCCTCGGTCAGGCCCACCGAGGCGATCTGGGGATCGGAATAGGTGCAGCCCGGGATCGG
>DATCFQ010000329.1:0-4864 GCA_036509495.1 Caulobacteraceae bacterium | reverse complement strand
TCTGGCTGGGCGTCGGCAGGATTGGGGCGATCGAGGGCGGCAGGCTGCGCGGGGTCGGTCGGCGCCGGCGCCGGGGCGGCGGGGCCTCCACCACCACCGGGGGGGCCGCCTCGTGGGCGCCGCCGGGCAGGTAAAGCCGCTGGCCGGCGCGCAGGGCGCGGCCGTGGCCCATGGAATTGGCGTCGGCGAGATCGGCGGAGTCGACCCCGAACTTGCGGGCCAGGGCGAAGACGGTCTCGCCGCTCTTGACCACGTAGTAGCGCCGTTCGGGCAGCTTCAGCTCGGCGCCCTTGCGGATGTGGTAGGGTCTCTTCAGGTGGTTCAGCCGGGCCAGCTCGGCGACCATGACGCCGGTGTCGTGCGAGATCGAGTCCAGGGTGTCGTGGCGACCGACCTCGACGGTCCCGCCGGATTCCGTGCGGATTTCGCTGGGCGCCGCGCTGCCATGCCGCCCGCGTCGGCCCCGCGTCGGCGCTTCGGCGATCACGTCCTCGGCATGATGATGTCCGTGGCGGGCGCGTGGCTCGGCCGGCGCTGCCTCTTCGGCGTGATGGCGACCCCGGCGGCCGCGGGCGTGGGTGTCCCGGTCGGCGGCCGGCGCCTCGGCGTGATGACGGCCATGACGACCGCGAGGAGGCGCTTCGTCGGTCTTCTCGATCTTCAGTCCGCGGCTCCGGCGGCGCCCATGGCTCTTAGCGGACGACGCGCCCGCCTTGGCCTTGGCCTTGCCGTGCTTGTGCGACGCCGTGTCGGTGGCTTCGGCCCCCCGCAAATGATGGTGGGTGGCGACCAGCTCCAGCCGGCCCCCGTGAGGCGCCGCCCAGGCGTCCACCGCCAACACGCAGAGCGCGGCTGCCGCCGCTGTCGTCCACAATCGCCTCATCACAGCTCCGCTCGCCTGCGGGAATCCGGGGGACTTTGGCGACCCCCGGCCCTCCCGCCAACCTCAAAGTTCGCGCGCGGTCCCGTCGAGCAGAGGGACGAAGCGCACGTCGCATAGCGTTTCCGCCTTGAAGGTCCCCTTGCCGTCGCCGGTATATCGCCGGAGGCTCTGGACGGGCCCTTTGCCAATCGGCGCGACCAATACCCCCGACGGCTTCAGCTGCGCCAGCAGAGTCTTGGGCTCAGCCGGCGCCGCCGCCGTGACCAGAATGCGGTCGAATGGCGCCTGTTCGGGCCAGCCCTCGCCGCCGTCGCCGAAGCGGGTGACGATATTGAGCAGACCCAGGGTCTTGAAACGGTCTTCCGCCTCGCCGAGCAGGGTCCGATAACGCTCCACCGTGTAGACCAGCCGGGCGATGCGGGCGAGGATCGTGGTCTGATAGCCCGAGCCGGTGCCGATCTCGAGCACCCGCGAGCGCGGCTCCAGCCTCAGGGACTGGGTCATCAGGCCCACGATATAGGGCTGGCTGATGGTCTGGCCGCAAGCGATCGGCAGGGCCGAATCCTCCCAGGCGCGGTCGCTGAACAGGTCCGGTGTGAACAGCTGGCGCGGGGTGCGCTCGATGGCGTCCAGCACCTTGTTCTCGGTGACGCCCTGGGACCTCAGCGCCAGGATCAGCCTGGCCTTGCGCGTCTCGATCGGGTCCTGTTCGCGCTTGGCCATAAGCTCTTACTGGACGGATTCGATGTGGGACTGGCCCCGCATATAGCTGTGCAGCGCCTGCGGGATGGCGATGCGGCCCCCCTCGTCCTGATAGTTCTCCATGATGGCGACCAGAGTGCGGCCGACCGCCAGGCCCGAGCCGTTCAGGGTGTGCACATAGCGCGAGCCCTTGCCGCCGGCCGACTTCGAGCGGGCGTCCATGCGACGGGCCTGGAAGTCGCCGCAGTTGGAGCAGGACGAAATCTCGCGATAGCGGCCCTGCGAGGGCAGCCAGACCTCCAGGTCGTAGGTCCTGCGCGCCGAGAAGCCCATGTCGCCCGAGCAGAGCAGCATGGTGCGGAACGGCAGCTCCAGCCGCTTCAGCACCGCCTCGGCGCAACCCACCATCCGTTCGTGCTCGTCCGGCGACTGTTCGGGCGTGGTGATGGAGACCAGCTCGACCTTGTGGAACTGGTGCTGGCGGATCATGCCGCGGGTGTCCTTGCCCGAGGCCCCGGCCTCCGAGCGGAAGCAGGGCGTCAGCGCCGTGAAGCGCAGCGGCAGCTCTTCCTCCGGCGTGATCTGCTCGCGCACCAGATTGGTCAGCGGCACCTCGGCGGTGGAGATCAGCCAGCGGTCGTCGGTGGTGTGGAACAGGTCCTCGGCGAACTTCGGCAGCTGGCCGGCGCCGAACACCGCCTCGTCGCGCACCAAAAGGGGCGGGGAGATCTCCATATAGCCGTGCTCGGCGGTCTGCAGGTCCAGCATGAACTGGCCGATCGCCCGCTCCAGCCTCGCGAGCTGACTTTTCAGGACAACGAACCGGGCCCCCGACATCCGGGCCGCCGCCTCGAAATCCATCAGCCCCAGGGCTTCGCCGAGATCGACGTGGTCCTTGGGATTGGCGATGGCGAAAGGCTGGCCCCAGCGGCGGAGTTCGACATTGGCCTCCTCGTCCGGGCCGATGGGCACGTCGTCGGCGGCGATATTGGGCAGGGCCTCCAGGGTGCGGCGCAGCTCGGCGCCGGTGCGGCCCTCGGCCTCGAAACGCTCGGCGATCTCGCCCTTGAGCGAGTCCACCTCGGCCATCAGCCGCTCGGCCTCGGTGTCGTCCTTGCGGCCCTTGGCCTGGCCGACCTGCTTGGACAGCTCGTTGCGCCGCGCCTGGGCGTCCTGCAGCCCGGTCTGGGTGGCCCTGAGCGCCGCGTCCAGGGTCAGCAGCTTGCCGACCAGATCGGCCGGGTCGGCGACGCCACGGGCCGACCATCCCCGCACATAGCGCTCGGGATCGTCACGAATGGCCCTGATGTCGTGCATTTAGCGGCTCTGGCTCCGGGCGGGGCGGGAGCGCCTTCCTTTAAGGGGCGTCGGCAGGGGAGCCAAGCGTCAGGTCGACGCCGCCTCCCGGCGTTCGTCGGCCCGTCGGCGCGCCTCGATCAGCCGCACGCACCAGATCGAGGCCTCGTAGAGCAGGTAGATGGGCCCGGCGAGCAGGAAGGGGCTGACCATGTCCGGCGGGGTCACCAGGGCGGAGACCACGATGATGCCGACGAAGGCGTAGCGGCGACCCTTGCTGAGCGTGTCGGCCTGGACCAACCCGGCCATGCCGGCCAGGGCCAGCACCACCGGCAGCTGAAAGCAGAGGCCGAAGGCCAGCAGCAGCCGCATCACCAGGTCCAGATAGTCGGAGACCTTGGGCAGCAGCTGGACCTGCACTTCCGGGCTGGAGATCTGCTGGCTGAGCGAGAACCACAGCACGAACGGCAGCATGATGAAGTAGACCAGGCTCGCGCCCAGGGCGAACAGCACCGGCGACGCCAGCAGGAACGGCAGGAACGCCGTGCGCTCCCGGCGATAGAGGCCGGGCGCCACGAACCGGTAGAGCTGCCAGGCCAGGATCGGGAAGGTGATCACCACCGCCCCGAACATCGCCAGCTTGATCTTGGTGAAGAAGAACTCGAGGGGGGCCGTGAACACCAGCTTCAGCGCCTGGTTGGAGGCGTGAACCTCCTTGAGGCCGGTCACCGCCATGACCAGGTCGAGCGCGCCCCTATGTCCGCTCTTCTCCTGGGCCAGGAGGTTGGTGGCCATTTCGAAGGGCCGCAACAGCAGCAGATAGATGTCCTTGGAGATGGCGAAACAGACCACGAAGGCGATCACCAGCGCTATGGCGCAGACGATCAACCGTCGGCGCAGCTCGATGAGATGTTCGAGGAGGGGAGCGCGGGACGCCTCGATCTCCGCCTCATCGGGGAGGCTCAATGGCGGGCCTCCGCCGCCGGCTCGTCGGAGGGCTTGGACTCCTCAGCCGGCTTGGGGTCTTCGGACTCGGGCGGCTCGACGATCTGCTCGCCCAGCGGACCCACATGCATCTGAGGCGTCTCGTGGGGGTCCATCGCCAGGCGCGACTGGATTTCGGCGTGGGCTTCCTCGATGCCGGCGCCGACCTCGTTCAGGCCGATGGACTGCATCATCGCCTCGCCCGGCTTGTGAGCTGCGTTTCGCATGGCCTCGACCTCTCGCCGCAGCTCCTCCAGTTCGGACTCGCGCGCCAGGTCGTCGAAGCTGGCGCGGAACTCCGCGGCCATGCCTCGCATGTGCGAGAGGAAACGGCCGATCTTGCGCATCAGGATCGGCAGGTCCTTGGGACCCACGACGATCAAGGCGATGACGCCGATGATCAGAAGCTCGGGGACGCCGACTTCAGGCAGCATGGAAAAGGGCCTTCAGCTTGAAGCGGCCGCCGGACAGTCAGCGACGGACGTCTTCCTTCTCCGCTTCCTGGTGGGGAATCGAAGCGGCGGGCTGAGGAGGTTCGTGGTGGTCCTCGCCCTTCAGCCCTTCCTTGAAGGCGCGGATGCCCTTGGCGGTATCGCCCATGAGGGACGAAATCTTGCCGCGTCCGCCGAACAACAAGGCGACGACGCCTATGATGATGATCCAGTGGATCGGGCTCAATGAGCCAATCAAGGCCTTACTCCTTCTCGCCTCTTCCGATGCCTGACGGGCAGGCGCCGCTGGATATATAGGCGATCGCGCCGCGCCGCGCCATCCGCGGGTAGGGCGCAGGGCCCTAACTCTCTCCGATGAAGTCCTGGTGGAATTCGGGCGCCTGGTCCAGTTCCAGCGGGTCCTCGTCGTCGGCCGTGCGGTTGGGGTCGGGCGGGGCGAAGTCGGGGGGCAGGTCCAGGTCGAGCAGGCCGGCGGCCTTCATCTCCTGGGCGCCGGGCAGGTCGACGAGGGTGGCCAGGCCGTAGTGCTCGAGGAACTTGTCGGTGG